>NZ_JBLYZG010000064.1:0-27388 GCF_049310245.1 Endozoicomonas sp. ALB115
TTTCGCTAATTTTAATTAGTTTTACCACCATTCAAGTATAAAGATAACACGACACTTTTAACGTAGGCATCGCGTCCACTAAAAAAAAATAACCCGGGAACTTTTACGTCACTGCATAGACGAACAAGGGAGTGCGCCGTCATTTTTTGTGCGCTTTCTAATGCACTGTTATGCATACAACAGCAGGAGTCCTGTTTATGATTCAGCAACCCATTCAGCAATCAATTCAGCAACCAATTTGCGACAGCGCTTCCCAATGTTCAGGGAATGACATCGAACGTTCCTGGCTCGGCCATGGCGTTGCTGTTTCTAAAGCATTTGTGAAATCATTGATTCCAATGGAAGACCCTTGCCTCAGTTTCAATTCCCGCAAAGCAGTGGAAGATCTTCTGCGACTGGCCACAACAACTATCGTGCCGGCGAGTTCCATCCTTTTCATGGCGAAAGATATGGCCAATGCCTGGTCCGGGAGCGGTTTGCCCGGACCGGATGCAAAACCGGAATTACCACAGACATCAAAAGAAACCCGAGAAGAGGCTCAGGAAAAAGAACCCGGCTCGAAAGACGTACCCCTTCAACAGTCATCCACGGCCCGCTATCAAGTGAGTCAGGGAACCAAAGGGCTACTTGCCCTTGGCACGCTGGCCAGCTCTTTTCAGTATGCGAATTCGAAAACGATTAAAATTAATAATGCAGAAGACTTGGGCAAGATTGGTCGATATTCCGACTATCCACCTCACGGTACCTATCAACAGACAGCGGATATTGTTGTCAATAACCATAGACCCATTGGCGATGTCTCATGGTGGGGCTTCACCGGGAAGTACGATGGGCAGTGCCATACCATCAGCGGCCTGTCTGACTGTTTTGTTAAAAAGCTGAGTGGCAGCATCAGTGACCTTCAGTTTACTCATGCCAATATAAGAAAAATAAATTCCGGGTCGGCCGGGTTAGTAGCCTGTGTTGTTGCTGAAGATGGCATAGTCACTAATATCCGGGCGAAAGATGTTCATATTTTCACCTGGGGTTACGATGCAGACGCCGGCATCGTGGGTGGGCGGGTTAAAGGAAAGGTTGGCAACATCATGGCGTTGAACAGCACGGTCGAAACCAAGGGTCCGTTTTCAGACGCCGGCATCGGGGGGGGGGAGGTTTACCCTAGAGCAATAGTTGGCTACATCACGGCGGTGAACTGCAATGTCACAACCTTGCGTGAAGGTTCATCCGCCGCCATCGGGGGGGGGCTGGTTAGAGATCAATTCATCGGGGGATTGATGAGAAGAGATGGAGGAAAGGTTGCCTACACCACGGCGGTGAACTGCAGGGTCGAAACCAAGGGTCAACAATCACACGCCGCCATCGGGGGGGGGCTGGTTAGAGGGGGGGGGCTGGTTAATGATGGAGGAAAGGTTGAAAAGACCACGGCGGTGAACTGCTATGTCACAGCCTCGGGTAAACGTGCATACGCCGGCATTGGGAAGGGCTGGGGTGTAGGAAGGGCTACCAATACCAAGGTTGTAGATAACCCCAATGATCCGCTTCTTTGCCAAAAAGCAGACCTGCGTGTGTTTACAGACCATTGCTCTGCGATAGCTGAATTTCGGGATGCGTTGGCTTTATCGGTTTGCCCGTTACCCAAAAAGATTTATGATGCAGAAACCCTGGGCAAGATTGGTCGACATCCCGACTATCCACCAAACGGCAAGTATTATCAGACAGCGGATATTGTTGTCAATAAAGGCCATAAGCCCATTGGCAATGATACCCAACCATTCACCGGTAAGTACGATGGGCAGTGCCATAGCATCAGCGGCCTGTCTGACTGTTTTGTTGACACTCTGGAAGGCAGCATCAGTGACCTTCAGTTTACTCGTGCCAATATAACAAATTCCGCGAAGCCGACCGGGTTAGCAGCCTGTGTTGTTGATGATACTGGCACAGTCAGTAATATCCGGGCGAAAGATGTTCATATTGTCAACTCGGGTGGCGATGCAGACGCCGGCATCGGGGGGGGGCTGGTTTACGGAACGGTTGCCAACATCATGGCGGTGGACAGCACGGTCGAAACCAAGGGTCCGTTTTCAGACGTCGGCATCGGGGGGGGGGAGGTTAAAGCTGGAGGAACGGTCGGCAATACCGCGGCGGTGAACAGCAATGTCACAACCGAGGGTGAAAGTGCATACGCCGGCATCGGGGGGGGGGTGGGTTAGGAAAGGTTGCCAACACCACAGCGGTGAACAGCAGGGTCGAAACCTCAGGTAAATATGGAATGGCCGGCATCGGGGGGGGGGCGGTTTTTGATGGAGGAAAGGTTGCCATCACCACGGCGGTGAACAGCCATGTCATAACCGAGGGTGAAAGTGCTGACGCCGGCATCGGGGGGGGGCTGGTTTACGGAACGGTTGCCGACACCACGGCGGTAAACAGCACGGTCAAAACCAAGGGTAATGCTACACACGCCGGCACCGGGGGGGGGGCGGTTTACTTTTTCGGAACGGTTGCCAACACCACGGCGGTGAACAGCAATGTCACAACCTCGGGTGAACTTTCAGGCGCCGGCATCGAGGCGGGGGTGGTTCTTGATGGAGGAACGGTTTCCAACACCAAGGCGGTGAACAGCTTTGTAAACGGCATTAAAGAGAATTCTGGATCTATCTCCAAGGATCAGCTTTTTTGCCAAAAAGCAGACCTACGTGTGTTAACAGGCAATTGCTCACCGAGAACTGAATTTCAGGATGCGTTGGATTTATCGTTTTGTCCGGTAAATACCGCTAAAGAGTCAACACCCACTACAGCATCAACAGCCACTACAGCGTCAACACCCGCTAAAGAGTCAACACCCACTACAGCATCAACAGCCACTACAGCGTCAACACCCGCTAAAGAGTCAACACCCGCTAAAGAGTCAACACCCACTACAGCATCAACAGCCGCTACAGCGTCAACACCCGCTAAAGAGTCAACACCCGCTAAAGAGTCAACACCCACTACAGCATCAACACCCATAGAGATTAATGATGCAAAAACCCTGGGCAAGATTGGGCGACATTCCGACTATCCATTGGACGCTACCTATCAACAGACAGCGGATATTGTTGTCACTAAAGACTATCAATCCATTGGCAATCATACCCATCCATTCACCGGGGAGTTCGATGGGCAGTGCCGTACCATCAGCGGCCTGTCTGACTGTTTTGTTGACACTCTGCAAGGCAGCATCAGGAACCTTAACTTTACTGGTGCCGATATAAATTCCCACAAGACGACCGGGTTAGCAGCCTGTGTTGTTGATGATACTGGCACAGTCAGTAATATCTGGGCGGAAAATGTTCATATTGTCAACTCGGGTGATGCAAAAGCCGGCATCGGGGGGGGGTGGGTTTACGGAACGGTTGTCAACATCATGGCGGTGGACAGCACGGTCAAAACCGTGGGTTCGCGTGCAGACGCCGGCATCGGGGGGGGGGCTGTTAAGCGTGGAGGAACGGTTGCCAACACCACAGCGTTGAATTGCAGGGTCGAAACCGTGAGTTGGCAATCAAAAGCCGGCATCGGGGGTGGGTGGGTTGAAGGAGAAGTTGCCAACACCATGGCGGTGAACAGCCGTGTCACAACCTCGGCTTGGGGTTCATTCGCCGGCATCGGGGGGGGGGAGGTAGTAAATGGAGGAACGGTTGACAAAACCACGGCAGTGAATAGCTATGTCACAACCTCGGGTGACTATGCATACGCCGGCATCGGGGGGGGGTCGGTTCACGATGGAGGAACGGTTGCCAAAACCACAGCGTTGAACTGCGGGGTCGAAACCAGGAGTCAGCATGCAAACGCCGGCATCGGGGGGGCGATGGTTTACTTTGGAGGAACGGTTGACAAAACCACGGCAGTGAACAGCTATGTCAATACCAAGGGTTATGCTGCACAAGCCTACATCGGGGGGAAGTTCGGCCTTGGAGGAAAGGTTACCAACACCCAGGCGGTGAACAGCTATGTCAATGGCAATAAAAAGAATTTTGGATCTATCTCCAATGATCAACTTTTTTGCCAAAATGCAGACCCTCGTGTGTTAACAGCCAATTGCTCTTCGAGAACTGAATTTCGGGATGCGCTGGATTTATCGGTTTGTCCGGTAAATGCCGCTACAGTGTCTACAGACGCTACAGCATCAACTGCCGCTACAGCGTCAACAGCCGCTAAAGAGCCAACACCCACTACAGCATCAACTGCCGCTACAGCGTCAACAGCCGCTAAAGAGCCAACACCTGCGGCAGCCGCCGCCACAGTGTCAACAGACGTTACAGCATCAACAGCCGCTACGGTGGGAGGAATTACAACAGGTTCCATTCTGGCGGGCGGATTGGGATTGGGGATTGTCGGCTATTCAACCTATCAATGGATTACCGGTTACCAGGAGGGGTTGCGTGGTCAGGAGCTGGCGATGAAACCACTTACCCGTGGTAAAGCACTGGCAAGCGCTGCGGTCAACTCAGTATCACAGGGTATTCAGGGAATCAGAGAACGAATGAACAGGCAGAGTGTTCCTGCGCAGGAACCAGCCCATGAAATGAGTTCGGTACAGACTAACTGAGCTGGAGTAGCTGGCCAGATGGAATCGAATATTTCTGGCCTCTTGTGCTGGCACTATGCGAGGCACAGCGGAGGGAGCATATCCGTAACGAAGGAGAGTGCCGACACAAGGAGCCAGAAGTATATGATTTCAGGGTTAGCTACTTTTGCATGAAAAGCCCCCATAAAGCCAACCTGAACACTTCACAGAACTCCCACGACTGTGTAAAAATATCTTGAAATATTTCTCCGGGACGGAGAAAGCTCAATTGCAACATTAATAAATGAACAGGCCATCGATTTGGAACTGGTTTCCTCGTTAGGGAAGACGACATTGTTGTTATTACTGCAACATTTACTCATACCCGGGAAAAATCCTAAGTGCCAGGTCATTTGTCAACCTGCCAGGGATCTTCGCCTGTTTTTTTTGCTGTTATGGCTTTCATTTTCCGGTTCATTGGTCGCCCAACCCATTTACCTCAGTGGTGATGATGCCATCACCACCCTGCCCCTGGTGCCGGTAAACCCACCCTCTGACATTTTTCAAAGCTCGCTCCCCAATAAAGATACCCCCCTGAACTGGTATCGCCTGGATATTGAACTGTCGCCCTACTCCCCCCATGACTGGCTGATGGTATTCCACCAGATTCCCCATAAAAAGCTGGATGTTTTTATCCCGGTCAACAACGGGTATCAACTGACAAAAATGGGCATTGATGGTTCACCCTCAGGCATGGCTCCCAACACCATGAAGCTGACACTCAAGCCCGGGGAAACCAAAACCTGGTATCTGCGTCATGATCCGGTAGCACTCAATCAGCTCAATCCTGAGTTATGGCCATCTCTGAACTACTATGAACTGCTGAGTGAGCAACAAACCGTCATCAGCTCAATTCAGACGCTGCTGATCGTCGCCTTGATTTTCATCTTTACCCTCACCCTCAGGAATCGATCCCCGGCCTTGTATCTGCTGATCAGCCATCTGCTGGCTGCCAACCTGATGATTCTGATGTGGGAAGGCGACATTTTTCGTGTTGTCTCATGGCCGGGTGAGCCGGGCCACTGGCTTATTCTGATAACTGCGGTGGTGCTGGTCACCGGTATTGCCAGCTATCGAACCCTGGCACTGCTGCCGGTCTACACCCCCAAAACGAATCGATTGATTGGTGCACTGAACATCGTTGCAATCGCGCTCGTGGTTTATGGAATCACCTCTGCCAGCAATGCATCAGTGGCAACCCTGAAACTCGCCGCCTATTCACTTCTGGCCAGTTTCACCCTGGTGGTGTTGGCTACCGCTTACTGTCTCTATAATGGCATTCGTCCAGCAAAAGTGGTCTTTCCTTCAGCACTGACCATGCTCATTTTACTCTCATGGTTATGGTATCCCAACGCAGAATCAGGAAGCCTGACGCCCTACCCTGAACTTATACTCCTCTCTGTTCATGCAGCCCTCCTGCCTCTGTTTTACTGGTACGGGCACCAGCAGAACCTGAACCATGCCATGTCGATTAATGCCATCGCCCCTGCCAGCAGCAAACGGCGTATCTTTGAGTCAGCACTGCGTGAGCACCTGCAAACCCCGGACTCACCACTTTCCGACAATGAGCTGATCCAGAAAGTATTGACCACCTTCGACCAGGTATTACCCGGCATTCCTGCCATGGTGTTTCGCCACCAGCAGGATGAATGGCACTTCAACCCCGGGGAAACCACTGATTACTCAAAAGCCGCTGAAAATTTAGCCAGGCAGCTTCCAGACATCGAAGAGGACTTGCTCAGTGTCATCGCTTCTGGCATCGAAACAAAAATCAACTTTAAAGACCGGTTTGGCACCATCTATTGGCTATTCCCACTGAATATAGATGCCGGAAACAAAGTACTTATGGTACTGGCACCCTCCAGATATCACCGAAATGCCACCACCTGGCAAACCGCCAGCGATATCAGCAACCATGCGTGTACCCTCTTTCAGGCAAATCGACAATCACTCTTCTGGCAGCAGCAGGCCAACCTTGACCCACTGACCGGCTTGCTGAACCGACGAGCCTTCTGCCAGGAAGCAGAAAATATTATCCGGGCGGCTCTTGGCTCTGACCCCATCCGCCCCTGCTGCGCCCTGTTTATGGACATTGATAACTTTAAACAACTGAATGATCTGCTGGGCCACAATGCCGGAGACCAGATACTTAAAACGACAGCAGTTATATGTCGCAAGTCTCTCCGGCATCAAGATTTACTGGGGCGTTACGGCGGAGAAGAGTTTGTGGCATTATTGCCCGATACAGAGCCCTGGCAGGCATTTCATGTGGCTGAACGAATGCGAAGTGCCATCGCCAGTGAACATGCAAAAAACAATCAATGGGCGAACAGCCAGCCCACAACCGTGAGCATCGGTATCGCTGCCCTGTCCAAAGATGTGAACACACTGGACAGACTGCTTGAGGAGGCGGATACGGCAATGTACCAGGCAAAACAGACAGGTAAAAACCGGACATCAATCAGCACAAGCCTGAACGATGTTCGTTTGCCAGCCACATAAGCCACTCAAAAAGAGAGAACAAGGTTACCACCTCAACGTATCCAAAAGCCCTGGTACATGGTTTCAATGAGTTTGACGGGTTGTCGTGCCTCCGCACTCCGTTCGCCCTGAGTGCTGAGCTTGACGAAGCATCGAAGGACCCATAGGGCCTAAAGGCGGAAACTCCGGGCTCTGATAGATCGTGCCAAGCACCCTTCGTCCGTGCATCCTGAGCGGAGCCGAAGGACGCTCAGGGTGAACGGAGATCGTACACGTCAAACTCATTGAAACCATGTACTAGTGTTGCTGTTTATTTGTCTGCCTGTAGCTTTTGCGAAGTGCTTCCGAGGCATAATAAGCGGGCGCTGCAACAAACGGCGATATTGCCTGCTTACCCGGTACCTCATTATTAAGTGTCTTGATAAAGCCAAGCTGGCTCAGCAGATTTTTCTCGTATTTTGCTCTTTCCCGGGCGGCTGTCATCATCAAGCCTGATTGTTCCCATTCGTCCGGCGAAAGTGAACGGCAATTAACCAATAACTCCTCCCCGACAGCGATATCCCTTAAGGCAAAATAGATAGGGAGGGTAAGATTACCAGAACGGGTATTCACTGAAACAAACGACATGCTGACATTGTTATCTTTGGCCCTGTTGGCCGCATTCAGGAAATGCATCGGTGTATAACGCTCGTTATCCGGCAAAAAGACAACCGTGTTCGTAGAATCTGAAGAAAGCCCTGCCATTGTGTATTTCGAGAGCGTTCGCTGCGTTTGATCCCTACCTCTGAGACCTGCCATCAGGGTCCGGTAGTAACTCATGAAATCCGGCATTTCAGTGGTCACTTTCTGATGCACATGCTCAGGTTTCCAATTGTGGTTATGCCTGGCCCACTCCCTTTTGTTGAGCACATAGCCAATACCGGAATAGACCCCGAGCAACTCCCCCCCCTTAACGGGTGCGCGGGCAAATACCCCGTAATTATTTTCTGGCTCTGCACCCGATGCATCAGAGCAGCTAAAGCCATAATCAACAAAACGGTATTCAAATCGCGCCTGAAAGTCTTGCCGGGCCTCTTGCTCAGACATGATCAACTGGTTCACCAGGCGGGATTGCAAAGCTTGATGCAATTGAAAGTCCGGCAGCAACTGACTTCTGGCCAGGCGCGACATCCAAAAATAAGGCTGGTAAGTATGCCCGGGAGGAAGTTCTGAGTCTGAAATAGCCCGGCTCCCCAACGCTCTATTGGCCATGCCCGGCCTATTGCTGCCAGTGGCGAAGGCCTGGTGTGCTGAATGGCGTGAAGGTTTGTTCGGTAGCGACAGAAGCATTGTTTCTTTTATTTCCCGATTGAATATGCTGGTGTCTGGCAGTGCACGTATATCTTCTGCCAGCTGCTCCAGGGCTATGGCATCATCACTGTCATGCCCGGCGCGGTTGGCAGGGGTAGAGACATCTTCTGATGTTGCCACTCTCGAAGCTACAGATGAAGCTACAGATGCGGTGGTGGAATCGTCAGTTAATGGAGTTATCTTTGATTCAAATATATTTCCGGAAGAAATTGCTGCATCGCTGTCAGAACCTGGGTGGCTGAGACTCGGCTCATCACTCTGGGCAGCTACAACATCACGGGCAAAGGCCACTACCTGACCTTGCCCGCCACTGCTGGATCCACATTGCTCATTACCCGGATCAGGGGGACGACTTCCAGCCATTTTTGCCGGTAACAGGGCATTGGTTTCCATAAGCTCCCAACTTTACATTTGCCACAACACTCTGAAAATCTCTGACCAAGTGCATGCCCAAAAGTTCAACTCACGGCAAAGCCAAACCACTTATTAAAGCAACGAATGCCCTTCCCTGACCTCTGATCCATTTAAACAAACACAGTCCAATGTTTTTTCAGGAACAGGCACCTGCCACTATCGTAGATTTACATACAGGGATTTACGGTTGAGGCTGATTAGAATACCTGGCAAATTGATCTTTACAATGCCAAAAAGACCATCACCCGCCTGAGCCTGAAAGGTATGGCATAATTGGTGATCCAAAGCGGCCAGCATAGGACAATAAGTCAAACAGTATGCGGCATACCGAAATACACCTATTTTCTTACATAAGATACTATCTCTCGTTGATTACTTATTGCCCAGACCCGCTATCAAAGGCTAAATGATTTCACCGACCGTGTCTTTTCATACAAGGCCGCCGGATCCGGAACGCCCTCCGATTCCTGTTACCCTGTTGGGAGCCGCTGGCTGAAGCCACATTTACGTTCTATGATGCAGGTAGCTGGGCGTTACTCCAATTTTATCTATGGAGGAGTCGTATGATTCTGGAAGAAGTCATAGATCTCTCGCGCTTTCAATTTGCCATTACTGCGCTATATCATTTTTTGTTTGTTCCACTGACTATTGGCATGACCTTTATCCTTGCCATTATGGAATCCGTCTATGTGATGACGGGTAAACAGATCTACAAGGATATGACCAGATTCTGGGGCAAACTCTTTGGTATCAACTTTGCCGTGGGCGTCGCCACCGGCCTGACCATGGAGTTCCAGTTTGGTACTAACTGGTCCTACTATTCCCACTATGTTGGCGATATTTTCGGCGCACCACTCGCCATTGAAGCCCTGATGGCCTTCTTCCTGGAATCCACTTTCGTAGGCATGTTCTTCTTCGGTTGGGATCGCCTGAGTAAAGTGCAGCACCTGGCCTGTACCTGGTTGATGGCCATAGGCACCAACCTGTCGGCACTCTGGATTCTGATTGCCAACGCCTGGATGCAGAACCCGGTGGGTGCCGAGTTCAACTTTGAAACCATGCGCATGGAGATGACCAGCTTTGCCGACCTGGTATTCAACCCGGTGGCACAGGTGAAGTTTATCCATACGGTAGCGGCGGGTTATACCACTGGCGCTATTTTCGTCCTGTCCATTTCTGCCTACTACCTGCTGAACCATCGTGATATCGGCTTTGCCCGCCGCTCTTTCGCCGTGGCTTCAGGATTTGGTCTGGCGGCTATTCTGTCCGTTATTCTTCTGGGTGACGAATCCGGCTATGAGCTGGGCGATGTTCAGGAAGTAAAACTGGCTGCCATTGAAGCAGAATGGGACACCCACCCGGCACCGGCCAGCTTCACCGTGATCGGTATTCCTGACCAGGAAACCATGCAAACCGATTACGCCATCAGAATTCCTTACCTGATGGGCATTATTGCCACCCGCTCACTGGATGAAGAAGTCACGGGCATCAAAGACCTGATTGAAAACAAGATAGTCCGTATCCAGAGTGGCATGGAGGCCTACGACCTGCTGCAAAAACTGAAAAGCGGCCAGGATACACCGGAAAACCGGGCAGCCTTCCTGGAAGTGGTGGATGACCTCGGCTACGGCCTGTTGCTGACCCGCTACACCGACAACATTCCTGCGGCCACCGATGCCATGATCCGTCAAGCGGCAGAAGATGCTATTCCAACCGTATGGCCTCTGTTCTTTGCCTTCCGCATCATGGTTGGCTGTGGCGTCCTGATGCTGCTGCTCCTGGTGACGGCATTTGTCAAAACCGCCCGTCGCAATGAATACAAAAGTCGCTTCTTCCTGAAACTCTGCCTCTGGTCGCTGCCCCTTCCCTGGATTGCCAGTGAAATGGGCTGGTTTGTGGCAGAATTCGGCCGTCAGCCATGGTCGATCTCAGGCATTCTGCCCACCTATCTGTCGGCATCCACCCGGACAGTCACCGACCTCTACCTGAGCATCGCCGGCTTCACGCTTTTCTACGGCATCTTTGCCGTCATTGAAGTCTGGCTGCTGGTGAAGTACGCCAGACTGGGTCCAAGCAGCCTGCACACCGGCCGTTACCACTTCGAACAACAGCAGGCCCTGACCGATGCTGTGGTTTCTGACAGTCCCCTCCACGGAAAAGCATAAGGAGCGATGACGATGGATTATGAAATTCTCCGATTTATCTGGTGGGTACTGATCGGCGTCCTGTTTATCGGTTTTGCCATTATGGACGGCTACGATCTTGGCACAGCCAACCTTCTGCCATTCATGAGCAAAAACGACACTGAACGTCGTATCATGATCAATGCCGTTGCGCCCCACTGGGACGGCAACCAGGTTTGGCTCATCACGGCCGGTGGTGCGCTATTTGCCGCCTGGCCAACCGTCTATGCGACTGCTTTCTCCGGCTTTTACTGGGCAATGGTTCTGGTGCTATTTGCCCTGTTGATTCGCCCGATGGCTTTCGACTACCGCTCAAAACTGCCTGACCCACGCTGGCGCAACGCCTGGGACTGGGGACTGTTTGTCAGCGGTATTGTCCCATCCCTGGTATTTGGTGTTGCCTTTGGCAACATCTTTGTCGGCTTTGGCTTTGCGCTGGACGACTTTATGCGTTCCAGCTTCTCTGGCTCATTCTTCGACCTGCTCAACCCATTCTCACTGTTGTGCGGTGTGGTCAGTGCCGCCATGCTGACCATGCAGGGCGCTGTCTGGCAGAAAATGCGTTCTGGCGAACCCATCCGTCACCGTGCAGCAACGGTCGCCCGCTACTCTGCCCTGCTGACCATGGTGGCATTTGCCGCGGCAGGTTTCTGGGTTGCCCATATCAACGGTTACCAGGTCACCAGTATTCTGGATACCAATGCGCCATCCAACCCGCTGGAAAAAACCGTCACGCTTGCTCAAGGTGCCTGGCTGAATAACTACAGCCAATACCCCATCATGATCATTGCCCCGGTACTTGGCTTCCTGGGTACCCTCGGCGTCATGATCTTCTCCGGCACCAGACAGGATGGGCTTAACTTTACCTGCTCATCCCTGGCACAGGCCGGCATTATCATGACCGCAGGTTTCAGTCTGTTCCCGTTTGTACTGACCTCAAGTACCGACCCATCCTTCAGCCTGACCCTCTGGGACGCAACCTCCAGCTTTATGACCCTGGCCATCATGACCGGCGTTGCCGTGGTGTTTGTTCCCATCATCCTTGGCTACACCATTTGGTGTTTCTACAAACTCTGGGGTCGCATGACCGCTGAGCGTATTGAAAAAGAAAGTCATTCACTTTACTAAAGAGGGAGCTAAACAATGTGGTATTTTGCATGGATCCTGGGTGTACTGCTGGCTTGTGCTTTTGGGATTATTAATGTGATGTGGTACGAATTTCATTCGGACAATTTTGATAATGAAATCAATGAGTTAGATTGATCGAAAATTTTTCAGGTTGCAATTTGATTGTAACCTGAGCCTCAAAAACGGTACCAAACCGTACCTTTGCTGCGTTTTGTGGTGAATGGTATTCGGGGAAAATGGTACCGTTTTTTTGTATCTATCTGGTACACCTTGGTTTTCCCACAACCATCGAATAAACTCCCGCCTCAACCACTGCATAAGAAGTGCTTTCAAACCATGAAAACCCGCGATCTGCTCAAACTTCCAGACCTCAAACTGGCCCAGGCCATCAGCACCATGAAAGGCAAGGAATGCGAGAAACACGCCAGGAACTACACCAAAATTCTGGGCATAGAATTTGAAAAAGCGATTATGCACGCCACCCACGCCGCCATGTTCAGCCAGAGCGACGAGCCGGTCAAACTGCGCACCTATAAAGCCATAGTTGATCTGGTGGCTAGCGATACTGAATACGGCGAAAGGGAAGCAACAATTCTTACTGCCCACTTTCACCACCAAAATAACGTAATCATTTGATTTTGAACCATATATTCTATTCGAATATATGGTTGGCACGATATTTAATCGTTTAAAATCAAAATGTTACCAAGGGGTGGTGAAGGTCGGTTACTGCACTGCTATTAGCCCATATCAGCAAAAGAATGGATCGGGTTCAGTCCCTTGTTACTCAAACGCCACCATTTGCCATGTCGTGAAGTTCAAGCACTAACTATGAGTTCAAAGAAACCGACCTATACGCCACTGCAAGGCCAGTATCTGTCGTTTATTTACTACTACACGAAGATCAACGGCATGCCACCAGCGGAAAAGGATTTGCAGCGGTATTTTCAGGTTACTCCTCCCACCGTTCACCAGATGGTAGTGAAACTGCACCAGCTTGGCCTGATTAGTAGGGTACCTGGACAAGCCCGGACAATGAAGGTGGAGCTTCCTGTTGAAGAACTGCCCTTTCTTGATTAAATAAACCGTTGGTCGCGAAATTAGCTCAGAACCTGCTCATTCCCAAAGTGGACAGCTTTTCCCTTTCCCTTCGCAAATGCACGACTACCGCCAAACACCTTACATGCGTACAATGACTATCTTCCCAAAATTTACCTCTGAGCTATCTGGTCCCATGCTCCCCGGCGTCAATAAAAGACAATGGTAAAAACCACGGGCGGTAGCGTACCCAGTTAAAACAAAATGGAACTGTAGCCGTGCTTCTGGACAACAAACAGAATGGTAAGGTGGGCGAAGAGCTACGCCGGCACCTGACCAAAGGAACAAAGCTGTCTGTACTCTCTGGCCTATTCTCCATCTATGGTTTTGACTCGCTAAAGAAAGAATTATCTTCTGTAGAAGAAATACGTCTGTTGCTATCCAAATCACTGCAACCAGAAACAGCTCACAATACCCCCTTTGCTGAGCTAATCGGTGACCGCTGTGAATACCGCCTCAGAAATCAGCTCAACCAGATGCAAATCGCCAAAGAATGTGCCCGATGGATTGAGCGCAAAGTAGAAGTACGCTCCACCTGTATGGCCAATCAGAATATCTTCCATCTCAGCCAGGCAGATAACAACGATACCGCCATTCAGGGTAGTTCAAATTTCACCAGCACAGGGCTTGGTTACAGTGAGTCTGATCAGTTTGATATGAATATGTGCCTGACAGACAGCACTGCCACCCAAGGTATGCTGGAGTGGTTTGATGCCATCTGGGACAGCCCGTCAGCCAGCGATGCCAAACAACTTCTATTGGACCAGCTTAACCAGCTGACTCAAGATCAATCGCCCCAGTTCATCTACTTTCTGACCCTTTATCATCTGTTCAAAGATTTCCTGGAAGAGATCGACGAAGACAGCATTATCAAAAGCAAAACCGGTTTTAAAGATACCCTGGTCTGGAACAAACTCTACAAATTCCAGAAAGACGGTGTGCTTGGTGCCATCGACAAGCTGGAACGCTATAACGGCTGCATCATTGCCGACAGTGTGGGCCTGGGTAAAACCTTCTCTGCCTTGGCAGTTATCAAATACTACGAACTGCGTAACGACCGGGTCCTGGTTCTTGCCCCCAAAAAGCTGCGGGAAAACTGGACCGTTTACACAGTGAACGACAAGCGCAATTTATTGGCGGCAGACCGGTTCAACTACGATGTACTCAACCACACTGACCTGACCCGCACCACCGGCATATCCGGTGAGATCAATCTGGAAACCATCAACTGGGGCAACTATGACCTGATCGTGGTTGATGAATCCCATAACTTCCGTAACAGCAGCTCCGCTAAAGAAGGTCATACCCGCTACTCCCGGCTGATGGATGACATCATCCGCTCCGGGGTAAAAACCAAAGTACTGATGCTCTCGGCAACACCGGTCAATAACCGGATGAACGACCTGAAAAACCAGGTTGCCTTCATCACCGAAGGGCAAGACACCGCCTTTGAAGCACAAGGCATCAGCAGCATAGAAATCACCCTGAAAAAAGCCCAGACCCAGTTTAATCAATGGCTAAAGCTCGACGAAGCACAGCGCAGCACCGAATCACTTTTGGAAGGCATGAATTTCGACTACTTCAAGCTACTCGATCTGCTCACCATTGCCCGCTCCCGCAAGCATATTGAAAAGTACTATGACATCGCGGAAATCGGTGCCTTCCCGGAACGCCTGAAGCCACTCAATATCAAGGAAGACATCGATTCAAACGGCCAGTTTCCACCACTCAAAGAGATCAATCGTATCATTCGGCGCTTAAACCTCAGCGCTTACGCGCCACTGAAGTATGTACGGATGGAAAAACGGGCAGAGTATAACCGCAAATACGATGTTCAGGTCAGTGAAGGCTCAGTGTTCAAAATGGTGGATCGTGAGCAAAGCCTGATTCACCTGATGCGGGTAAACCTGCTGAAACGGATGGAAAGTTCCATCCACTCCTTCGCACTGACCCTGAAAAAACTGCTCGGGGCCGTGGACATGCTGCTGAGCAAACTGGACAACCATGCCAGCGATGAGGTTGAAGAACTCAGCATTAACGATATCGAGGTAGACTCCCCGGAGTTTGACGCTTACCTCATTGGTAAAAAGGTCAAAATCCTGATCAAGGATATCGATCACATCCTCTGGGGCCAGGACCTGGAAGAAGACCGCACCCGTCTGCAACAACTATTAACGGAAGCTCAGGCCATCGATGCAAAGCGGGATGCCAAGTTGCATCGCCTGCAAGCCATCATTGAGCGTAAATGTCAGCAGCCTCTGAACCCAGGCAATAAAAAGGTGATTATCTTCACCGCCTTTGCGGATACCGCCCAATACCTGTATCAGCACATTGCGCCGTGGGTCAGCCAGCAGCTCGGGCTGCATACG
Organism: Endozoicomonas sp. ALB115; assembly: GCF_049310245.1. Classification (NCBI taxonomy): domain Bacteria; kingdom Pseudomonadati; phylum Pseudomonadota; class Gammaproteobacteria; order Oceanospirillales; family Endozoicomonadaceae; genus Endozoicomonas; species Endozoicomonas sp. ALB115. The sequence goes on from NZ_JBLYZG010000064.1 coordinate 15,627, forward strand.
GCACTGGTCACCGGAGCAGGCAGCAATAAAAGCACGCTCGCTGGCGTCAGCAGTGACCTGAACAACCTGTTAACGGCCTTCTCGCCCGTCTCCAAAGAGCGAAGCAAGGTGAATGACAGCCCCGGTGATGAGATTGATATTCTCATCGCCACCGACTGCATCTCCGAAGGTCAGAACCTGCAAGACTGCGACTTCCTGATCAATTATGACATTCACTGGAACCCGGTCCGTATTATTCAGCGATTTGGCCGGGTAGACCGCCTCGGCTCAAAGAACAGCGTTATTCAGCTGGTCAACTTCTGGCCCAATATGGAGCTGGACGAATACATCAACCTGGAAGCCCGGGTCAGTGGTCGTATGGTGCTGCTGGATATATCCGCCACTGGTGAAGAAAACGTCATTGAGCAGGACAGCGGTAAACAGATGAACGATCTGGAGTACCGCCGCAAACAGTTGCAGGAATTACAAGACAATGTTGTAGACCTGGAAGATATTTCCGGCAGTGTTTCCATTACTGACCTGACACTGAATGACTTCCGAATGGATCTGTCGGGCTTTATGAAAGAGCATCTGGGCGATCTGGAATCCGCTTACACCGGGTTATTTGCCGCCAGCGCCATTGATCCTGCGTTTATTCGCCAGACCGGTGATCACACCATTGAGCCGGGTGCGCTCTTCTGCTTAAGGCAACTCACTGCTCAAGAACCATCGTCGTCCGATGGCTATGCGCTGGCACCGCACTATCTGGTCTATGTCACCGACGACAATGAGGTGAAGTACCCGTTCAGCCAAACCAAAAAGATGCTGGATATCCTGAAAAAGCAGGGGCTCGGTCATCACCTGCCCAACCAGGAAGCCATTGCGTCATTCAACGCCATAACCCGACATGGCAAAGACATGGAGCATTACCGGCAACTGCTGGAAACGGCGATTAGCAGCATTATTGGCACCCATCAGGAAAAAGGCATCGACAGCCTGTTCAGCCGTGGCGGTACACGACTGAATCAGGGGCGCTTCCAGGGCATGATTGATTTTGAAGTGGTCAGTTTTCTGATCATACGGGAACCGGCTCAGGCTGCAGCCCCATGACCCTGAACGACTTTTACCAACAACTGGCCATACCCGATAGTTGCCAACTGCAACAGCGCATCTACAAAAAACAGCTGTTTAGTAACGTCGCCTTCAGCAAGAGCGACCAAAAACGGATCAATGAGCAGATCGACACGCTGGCGCTTCGCTACAGCCTGAGTCCGGAGACCATCAATATCTCCAGATACGAAGATCCACAACGAGAATACCTGGAAATAGCGCTGCTGCAAATCACCCTGAAAAAACCAACCAACACCGATAAACAACCGACCAAACTGGCAGAGCTGATCCAGAAAGCAATTCCCTACCCCACCATTCTTGTGTTTGTCCGGGAAAGTCAGATCGCCATCTCCCTTGCCCATAAACGGATCAATCTGGCCGACAGCAGCAAACTCACGCTTGAGCGCAGTTTCGATACCGGCTGGCTGGATTTGTCGCAGCTCACCCTTAACCAGCAGGCGTTTCTTGCGGATTTTGCGCTGCCCCGATGCAGTTTTATCAATTTCTATCAGTGCTATCAGGATCTGGTGCGCCGGGTGGTGGCACTGAACTGCGCCGATTTGACCGGTCACTACACACTGACCAAAGACACAGAAAGCGAACGGCAAACCCGACTGGATCAGTTACGCAGTCACCAGCAACAGGTGTCGTTATTGCGAGCCGAACTGAAACAGGAAACCCGGTTTAACCACAAGGTTGAACTGAATATGCAGATTAAACGGCTGGATCAACAGATTCAGACGCTGAAAACCCAGCTGTAATTCATTAACGGATAGAGATTCCCTCCATGGAAAAAATCACCCAGGGCCATCATGGCAGCCTGAGCCTGGATATGGTTCAGGACAACATCAGCAAACTGAAGCAATTGTTTCCGGAATTGATCACGGAAGACGCCAGCGGTGCAAAAATTGATGTGGATGTGCTGAAAGAACTGGTGGGCAATCAGGTGATTGATGGCGATAAGGAACGCTATAACTTCACCTGGCATGGTAAAGCCGCCGCCCGTCGTCTGGCGCAAACACCCTCTACCGGCACCCTTCGCCCCTGCAAAGAAGAATCAAAAGACTGGGACACCACGCAAAACCTGTTTATTGAAGGTGATAACCTGGAAGTGCTGAAGCTGCTGCAAAAGAGCTATCACAAAAAGGTGAAGATGATTTATATTGATCCGCCTTATAATACGGGGAAGGATTTTATCTATCCGGATAATTATCGAGACAATATAAAAAATTATTTGGAGCTGACCGGTCAAGTTGGGGAAGAAGGTCATAAGCTTTCCGCTAACTCAGAAACATCAGGACGTTATCATACTCATTGGTTAAGTATGATGTACCCTCGGTTAAAGCTAGCAAGGAATTTAATAAAAGAAGATGGCTTTATCGCTGTAAGCATTGATGATGCTGAAATCAAAAACATGCTTGAAATCTTAAATGATATTTTTGGAGAGCAGAATCACCTAGCAACATTATGCTGGGATAAAAACAGAAAAAATGATGCTAAGTTTTTCTCTGTTGGTCATGAATACATGATTATATTTGCAAAAAACAAACAACTCCTCAAAGATTTAAATACAGAGTTGAAAGAACCTTTACCTGGCATTGCGCAAGCAAAGAGAATAATTGAAGAATCAACCAAAAAGCATAATTCTGATTGGGATAAAGTTAGAGAAGACTGGCTAAACTGGTTTAAAGAAATCCCCTTGTCTGATCCACGCAGAAGATTAATGAGGTACTCTAAAGTCGGACCTAGAGGTCCATATAGAGATGATGGCAATATCAGTTGGCCCGGTGGAGGTGGACCACAATATGAAGTTCTTCATCCTATCACAAATGAGCCAGTGCCAGTGCCCGGTAGAGGATGGGTATACCCTACAGCTGAAAGATTTTGGGAAGAGTATAACAATGGAAAAGTTGTATTCGGTGACGATCACCAAACTTCGGCTCGAATTGCCAGTTATCTTTTTGAGAGCAATGGTCAAGTCATGCCCTCTGTTTTTTACAGTTATGCGCAAACCATAACCCAAGAATTCATTGAACTTATGGGGGATAAAATATTCGACAACCCAAAAGGCGTTAGTGATCTTTATCGAGTAATTTCTTATTTAACATTAGAAAACGATTTAGTATTAGATTTTTTCTCCGGTTCATGTACTACTGCACATGCTGTCATGAAAATCAATTCAACTATCAACAAGAATCTAAAATTCATAATGGTACAGCTCCCGGAACCTTGCAATAAGAAAACTTTGGCATTTAATCATGGTTTTAAAAAAATATCTGAAATTGGCAAAGAAAGGATTAAGCTTGCAGGCGTTGATATTCAAAACAACCAAGATACAAAATACAGTGTTGATACAGGTTTTAAATCATTCAAACTCGACTCCAGCAATATAAAACCCTGGGATGCCGATTTCGACAACGTGGAAGATATGATTGCCGCAGCGGATGATAGCCTGAAAAAAGACCGCTCCGCCGACGATGTACTCTACGAAATCCTGCTGAAATACGGCCTCGACCTCACCCTGCCCATCGAAGAACACATTCTGGCCGGTAAAACCGTGCACAACATTGGCAACGGCGCTCTGATGATCTGCCTGGATGATGAAATCACTCTCGATGTCGTCAATGCCATTGGAGGCCTCAAGAAAGAACTGCAACCGGAAGTCATGCGCGTGGTGTTCAAAGACGCTGGCTTTGCTGACCCAGTCGTTAAAACCAATGCCATTCAGGTGCTCAAGCAGTTTGGCATTGATGATGTGAAAAGTATCTAAGGACGGGATAGACAATGAAGATTCAATTTGATCCCGATCTGGATTATCAAAAAGTGGCCATCGATTCGGTGGTCAGTGTCTTTGAAGGCCAGGAAACCTGCCAGACTAACTTTTCCGTACCGGCTTACAGTGCCCCTGCTGCCCATCAGGCTGATCTCTATCAGGGATCGGAATACGATGATCTGGGTGTGGGTAACCGATTGGAGCTGCTGCCCGATGAGCTGCTGGATAACGTGCGACAGGTGCAGCTGAATCAGGGCCTCAAACAATCCAAAAAGCTGAACTCCATGGACTTTACCGTGGAGATGGAGACCGGCACCGGCAAAACCTACGTTTACCTGCGCTCAGCCTTTGAGCTGAACCAGCGCTACGGCTTCACCAAGTTTATTATTGTGGTGCCATCGGTGGCCATTAAGGAGGGGGTGTTCAAGTCGCTGCAAATTACCGAGCAGCACTTTAAAGAGCAGTATAACAACGTTCAGTACGATTACTTTGTTTACGATTCTCAAAAGCCGGACCAGGTTCGCAGCTTTGCCACCAATGATTATATTCAGATCATGGTGATCAATATTGATGCCTTTCGCAAAAGCTTTACCGATCCGGATAAAGAGACCAAAGCCAACCTGATCCACCGAACCCACGACAAACTCAGTGGTATGAAGCCCATCGAGTTTATCCGTTCGACCCATCCGGTGGTGATTATTGATGAACCTCAGAGTGTGGACACCACCGCCAAGTCCAAAGAAGCGATTGCTTCTCTGAACCCGCTGTGTACCTTCCGCTATTCTGCGACCCATAAAGACAAGCACAACCTGCTGTACAAGCTGGATTCCATTGATGCTTACGAGCAGAAGCTGGTGAAACAGATTGAAGTGGCCCATATCGATGTGCGCGATGGGCACAACAAGGCCTACATCAAACTGCTCGACACCAGAAGCAATAACAGTGGCATCTCGGCAAAGATCGAAATGGATGTCATGCAGTCCGGCAAGGTCAAGCGGGTGGTTAAAACCGTCAAAGCCAACGATGACCTGTATGAGTTGTCTGGCGGTCGTGATGTCTATGAAGGCTATGTCATCAACGATATTTACTGCAAAACCGGCGATGAATACATCGACTTTACCAGCAAGCCCGATGAGATCCGCAAAGGTGAGCTGATTGGCGGTGTCGATGACGATGAGTTTAAGCGTCTGCAAATCCGCAAGACCATTGAAGAACATCTGGAAAAAGAGCTGTTGCTGATTCCCATGGGCATTAAGGTCCTCAGCCTGTTCTTTATCGATAAAGTCGCCAATTATCGCTTTTACCAGGATGGCGTTGCCCAGCCAGGCAAGTACGCCAAAATCTTTGAAGAAGAATATGTCAACATTGCCCGCAAAGGGAAATATCGCAGCCTGTTTGAAGAGACCTCGCCAGAGGCGTTAGTGAGCCAGCTTCATAATGGTTACTTCGCCATTGATAAAAAGAAAGACAGCGCTGGTGAAGCACAGTTTAAAGACTCCAAACTCTCTGCCAAGGGCGAAGGCGGGAAAACGGCAGCGGATGAAAGCGCCTACAATCTGATCATGAAAGAGAAGGAACGGTTGCTGAGCCTGGACTGCAAACTGAAGTTTCTGTTCTCCCACTCTGCGCTGAAAGAAGGCTGGGATAATCCCAATGTGTTCCAGATTTGCACCCTGAACGAAACCGCCTCAGTGATTAAAAAACGACAGGAGATTGGTCGTGGTCTTCGCATTGCCGTTAACCAGCAGGGCGAACGGGTTCATGGTTTTGAGGTGAACACGCTGACCGTGATGGCCAATGAGTCCTATGAGGATTTTGTCGCCAGTCTGCAAAAAGAGATCGAGGAAGAAGAAGGCATTCGCTTTGGCGTGGTGGACGACCACCTGTTTGCCAATATCGTGATCAGACACCAGGGGGGAAAACCGGAATTTCTTGGCGCTGAGAAGTCAGAACAGATATGGCAACACCTGCTGGATGCCGGTTATATCGACAAGAAAGGCAAAGTTCAGGATGATCTTAAAACGGCGCTGAAGGAGGGCAACCTTGACCTGCCTTATGACGTGATGGCCCAATCAGAGCAGATTCAGGCAGTACTGAAGAAAGTAGCGGGCGGCCTTAACATCAAAGACAGCAGCAAGCGGGAAACGGTAAAACTGAATAAGGCTGTGTTCCTGGGTGAAGAGTTCAAGTCGTTGTGGGAGCGCATTAAATACCAGACCACGTACCGGGTGGATTTTGATCACCATGCCCTGGTAGAAGAGTGTGCCAAAACCATTGAGAAAGATCTGGTGGCCGGTAAAACCAAGTTTGAATACGCCAAAGGCACCGTCGCCACCAAGCGCAGTGGACTAGAGGTAACGGAGAGCAAAACTCAAACCTATACCTATGATGCCAAAGACTATAAGTTGCCGGACATCGTCAGTTATCTGCAAAACGCCACTAACCTGACCCGTCGCTCAATCGTCAGCATCCTTACCCGGTGCAACCGACTTGATGCCTTTCGTAATAACCCGCAGAAGTTCATTGATGAAGCCACTAATATCATCAAACTGGTGATGCGCCGATCTATTGTGGATGGCATCAAATACCAGAAAATTGGTGATGAACATTTCTACTGTCAGGAGCTGTTCCAGGATAAGGAGCTGAAAGGCTATCTGGGTAAGAATATGCTTGAATCGGGGAAATCGGTGTATGACCATGTCATTTACGACTCCGATGTAGAGCACGACTTTGCCGAAGCCTTTGAGAAGAGCGAAGAGGTGAAGGTTTACGCTAAATTGCCAGACTGGTTCAAAATTGATACCCCGCTGGGAACCTATAACCCGGACTGGGCGGTACTGGTGGAGAACAATGGCAGCCAGAATCTCTATTTTGTGGTGGAAACCAAAGGCTCACTGTTCAGTGATGCCCTGAGGCCAACTGAGCAAGCGAAGATTGATTGTGGGCGGGAACACTTTAAGGCATTGGGTGAAAATGTTAGCTTTGCCAAGGCTAATAATTTTGAGTCTTTTGTTGATCAGGTGGCGGGATAAGCCACTTATTCAGTAAATAAAGGCAGCACTAACACAGCCGATTAACGCAGATTACGACTCTTTATACAGGTATTTCAATGTCACCAGGAAATTTTCTCGAGGGTTTGTTTTATAAAGCTTCATCAGAGCATTGGACTGATATTTTTATTTGGTTAATTCTGGGTGTATTTGTACTGGCTATTTTTGAGGCAAGACGTGGAAAACATTCACGTTTTCTCGAACATGCACCCAACGTCATGACTTCACTGGGTATTCTGGGAACCTTTACCGGGATTATCATTGGTCTGGTGCATTTCCAGCCCGATAAGATTGATGAGAGTATTTCATTACTGTTAGATGGTCTGAAAACAGCCTTTATCACCAGTTTGGTGGGTATGTTTGCTTCGATTCTCTTCAAAGCGTTGGATGCATGGAAATTTGCCCCGATGAGGGAAGATGGAGAAGAGAAAGAAGATGTAACCCCTAAGGATATTTACCAACAGCTATCAGGTCAGACAGAGCTTTTAACCCAGTTGAGAGAAAGCTTGGCCGGTAACGAGGAAGGCTCAGTTAATGGTCAATTAAAGAATCTTCGCAGCGATCTTCGAGATGCAGCCAAAAAACGTGATGAAGAGTATCAAGCTTTTTCTCTGAAGCTTTGGGCTCAAATGGAGAATTTTGCGGATATGCTCTCCAAGTCGGCCACCGAACAAGTTATCGAAGCTCTGAAGCAAGTTATTGTGGAGTTTAATCAAAATCTGACAGAACAATTTGGAGAAAACTTTAAAGCCCTGGATGCTTCGGTCAAAAAACTGGTGGATTGGCAACAGCAATATATGGAACAGCTGACCCAAATGAGCCAGCAATACGCAGAGGGAGTCAAAGCAATAGACAGTACCCGGGATGCCGTATCCACCATCAGTGAAAAAACAGGAGAAATCCCGGCGTCTATGGATCAGCTGAAAGCTGTTCTGGAAGTTAATCAGCATCAAATTGCGGAGCTCCAGCGCCATTTAGAGGCATTTGTAAATATGCGAGACCAGGCAGTTAAGGCAGTGCCTGAAATTCAGTCTCAAGTTAAGGGAGTAGGAGATCAGCTTCAGCAAGGCGCACAGGAAATGAAAAAGGTTATGTTGGAAGGTGCGACCCAATTCAGTACCTCCGTCAACCAGACCAATGCCTCTATTACCAGTATGGCCGATAGCCTCACAAGTAATGCCGACTCGATCACTACCACTTTGAAAGATGGATCTGAACAGGTTCATAAAACCACCAGAGATATGGTGGAGCGTCTTGAACACAGCAGTAAGAATCTTCAGGGTGAGCTTGAGCGATCTATTAGTGCAGTGCTTACCACCATCCAGGACCAGTCAAAGAAATCTCTTGGTGCTGTTGAAGGTCAAATCCGCGAGGCTGTCAGCCGTTCAGGCGAAGGGGTTAACAGACAGCTTGCGGCACTTGACCAGTCATTGCAGCAGGAGCTGAACCGGGTAATGCAAGAAATGGGTAAAGCACTGACCAGCATCACACAGAAGATGGCCGAAGACTATCACCGTATGGTTTCCACTCATAAGCCGCCCCGGGACAATGACAAGGGGTACGGTTACTGATGAAGAAAATCATAGGGCAATCCAGCAAGGCCAATCACCAGGACAGTGAACACTGGATGAATGTTTCCGACCTTATGGCCGGGCTGATGATGGTTTTCCTGTTCATATCCATTGCCCTAATGCGCTCTGCCATTATTGAACGGAACAAAATCAAAGATGTTGCAATTGCGTACCAGGGCAACCAGGTGGCTATTTATGAAAGTCTGATGGCAGAGTTTAAGGATGATCTGGCAAAATGGGATGCTGAAATTGACAGGGATTCTCTGGCTTTCAGGTTCAAATCGCCGGATATTTTATTCGACACAGGCAAGTCCGAAGTTACTGATTCATTCAAGCTTATTTTAAGTAATTTCTTTCCGAGATTTCTCTCTACCCTCGAACAGTTTAGTGATGTAGTTGAAGAAATAAGAATCGAAGGGCATACCAGCTCTGACTGGGAGGGTTCAAGTACGGAAGATGCATATTTCAATAATATGAATCTTTCCCAAAAAAGGACAAATTCTGTTCTGAAATATATTCATGATACAGAAGCCAATAAACAACGCAGAGATTGGATCAGAATGAATGTCGCTGCTGTTGGTTATTCGTCCTCAAGACCGATATTGACAGATGATGGATTGGAAGATGCCATTAGATCTCGTCGGGTTGATTTCAGAGTGGTTACGAACGCTGAAACACAAATAAGAAAAATTCTTGTGGAATAATCAATATGAAGCTTGACGTTGACTTTAGTGCTTTGTGGAATATTGCCAGCCAAATTGGAGCCCGTCGCAGTGACTTCTCACTGGATGAAGAAGTCAAACCTATCAAGGAAATTGATGTTCGTTTGGGCGGTGAGGGTATTGAGGTTAACCCGGAAGAACTGCAATTAAGGGGTGGTCTTTTCTCTTATGAGGGCCGGCAGGTAGTACTTTATATTCCCAACCATACGAACAGAGATATTGAAAAAGCATTAATTGATAAATCAGTCCGAAAAAAGTTTCATGTTGGCTTCTGTTCTCATCTTGAAAAAATGAAAAAACAAAAACAATTTGAAAAATATAAGGCAACAAATAATCTATCAGGCGAATTTCGTATTTTCGGAAAAAGTAAAATTGATCGAATCACAAAAGAAGGGGATGTCAGTCTTGATGTGTGCATGTACTGTCTTGAAAAGCTCAATTATCAGGGAGCTTCTGACAGAGCCATTCGCCGGACGGTAAGGGATTCCTTTGATATACCACAGTTTTTCTCCACTTATAGTTCCTTCTTTCCTTATTTACCCAGCGGTATTGGAGGCGACCCCAGTAAAGCAGACTATACACCTGATTGGCCAACTGTTTCTGCAAACTACAAGGCATCAAGGAGCTATACCTGTGAAAACTGTCATGTAAACCTGAATAGCCACAAAAGCCTGCTTCATACCCATCATATCGACACCATTCCAGGAAATAATCGCCCTGAAAATCTTCAGGCACTCTGTGTTGATTGTCACCGAAAAGAGCATGGTCACATGCATGTCAAACATCGTGACATGCAAATTATTACCCAGCTTAGACTGGAACAAGGTTTGATTGAGAAACAGTGGAGCAAGGTACTCCAGCTCGCCGATTCAGCACTCGATGGTGTGCTTAGAAAGTTACAAAAGAAAGGGTATCAACCTCCAGAAATTGGCTACTCAATCACCAACAATCGTGGTGATGTTATTGCTATCACCGATGTTGCCTGGCCTGAGAATAAATTAGCCATAACCATCGAAAAGATTGATCAGGCTATACCAGGCTGGAAGATTGTTCAGCCTGAAGATTTCTTATGAAAAAATAAAACCCTTGCCAATCAATAATGATCAAGTTGATGGGGTCGATATGGCTTGTATATTTATTGAACGTGATTCTCGTATATGCAGCCAGCCACTATCAAACTGTTCCTTGTCAAAGGCAGCCCAACCGGACTGCGTACCGCCGAAATTTCCAATTGGACAGGCAAGGCCATTGCCGGACCTCGAAGTGATCTTGATGATTTTCTGACTCGGCCAGAGTTGAGCAGCCCAGGGGTTTATCTGCTAACGGGCACTGATTCTGAGTCTGGAGATCCGGTTTTTTACATAGGCGAAGCAGAGGACGTTTCCAAGCGGCTGAAACAGCATGCCAAAAATGAGGAAAAAGACTACTGGATTCATACCTCTGCCTTTGTCAGCAAAGACGATAACCTGACGAAAGCCCATATACGCTACATAGAGGGAAAACTGATTCAGTTGGCTCAAACTAATAAGCGAACCATTATCATGAATAATGCTGCAAGCGGCTCTTCATTGCCTGAAGCGGATCGTGCAGAAATGGATGTTTATATTGAGCGCATGTTGCAGTTACTGCCTGTGTTGGGGATTCACCACTTGGTATATTCTTTGCCAACGACCAAGTCTGGCAGTACCACTTCCGCTTTTGCATCAGAGAGTGCATCGTTATTTTATTGCAAGGTCAAAGGCTCGCTTATGGCAACTGGTAAGCGCTCTGAGGGTGGCTTTACCGTTTTTAAAGGCTCACAGGCGGTTGAACACCCCGTTAATTCTTGCCCTGAACGCTTGCGGGCCAGTAGAACCAGGCTAATTGAAAAAGGCATACTCGCGGAAAGTGATAATTGTTATGTCTTCACCGAAGATTATGAGTTCAGTAGCCCCAGTGCAGCTGCCTGCACGCTTAGGGGGCGAAGTACTAATGGTCCGACTTCCTGGGTCAATGATCATCAGCAATCTTTAAGGGATCTTGGGCTTTAACTTAAACCTCCACTTCGTACTGCGCCAAACTCGGCGCAGTACCTTTGATCTCACCTTTTTCAATAAATACTTTTTCCCCAACACTTACAGACTCCCCTTTAACCGCTATAACCGAGCCATCTCTAAGCTTTGCCTGGCTGGTGCCATTGCCGTTATTGGCGGTAATGGTAGCCACGATCCGCCCCCCTTCTGGAATGAGCGCCTTGAACTGTTGCCAGATGTTAGTGGTTGCCATCAGTAGTGCCTCTCCAATTCAGTGCTTTGAATAACGGTTCCCACGCCACTGGCACTGATACTGGTCGCCAGACAAAGGGCTTGCCAGTCTCCCGTTATATCCTGAACCTCGACTAGCATTCCCGGCTCAATTAGTCCGGGAGCGGTATTGGTATCGGTCAGAGGTAGCTCGATGGTAGTAATGCTCTGGTTGCCACCTATGTGCATATTCTGGTAAACGTGAACGCTAATTCTGGTAAGCGTGAACACCTCCGCTTACCCAAGCACTGCCCTCCTTTATTTGTAGCCTGAGT
>NZ_JBLYZG010000065.1:0-26861 GCF_049310245.1 Endozoicomonas sp. ALB115
GGCGCATCTTACCGCGCCAGTTTGATTTGTCAACCGGTTGTTTTTCATTCAATCCAAACAACCCATTTTCAAACCGCACTTCCCGGTCAGCTATGATGATTCATTCTGCTGATCCATGGGTGACCGTTTCAGGTTAGCCCGTGGAAGAGCGGCGCATTTTACGCAGGTGTGGATAAAAGTCAACACCCTGAATTTTTTAACCTCATAAAAAAAGCCACTATTTAGCGTAGCGGCTTTTTCCAGAACGTTTAATCGGCGTCAGGCTTCCATAGAGCCTTTCAGCTTTTTCATCGCATTCTTTTCCAACTGGCGGATACGCTCAGCAGAGACTCCATAGGTATCCGCCAGCTCATGCAGCGTTGCCTTTTCTTCTGCCAGCCAACGCTTTTGCAGAATATCCCGGCTGCGTTCGTCCAGCTGTGCCAGTGCACTTCTCAGCTGGGAAATCGAACTGTCGGACCAGTCGGCATCTTCAAGCAGAGAAGAAGGGTCTGAGTTATGGTCTTCCAGATAGTAAGCAGGTGCCTGATAAGCGGTATCGCTATCATCGTCACCATAGCCATCAAAAGCGGTATCCTGGCCAGCCATTCGGCTTTCCATTTCGCGAACCACTTTAGCTTCAACACCCAGATCTTTGGCTACGGCATCCGCTTCATCATTGGTTAACCAGGACAACCGCTTTTTAGCGCTGCGCAGGTTAAAGAAAAGTTTGCGTTGCGCTTTCGTGGTCGCGACTTTCACAATACGCCAGTTGCGCAGAATAAATTCGTGTATTTCCGCTTTGACCCAATGCACAGCAAAGGAGACGAGCCTTACCCCAACTTCAGGGTTAAAACGCTTAACCGCTTTCATAAGACCCACATTGCCTTCCTGAATCAGATCTGCCAGTGGCAGACCATAGCCGGAATAGCTTTTGGCAATGTGAACAACAAAGCGAAGGTGAGACATGACCAGCTGACGAGCCGCTTCCAGATCATTATGAAAGAAGAGGCGCTCAGCAAGGGTCTTTTCCTGTTCAGCAGACAACACAGCAATACTGCTGACTGACGCAACATAGGCATCAATATTGCGGCCAGGAACTAACATATCGACTGGTTGAAGACTGGTGCCCATAACTGACTCCGTCAAGATACCCTCTTATTTAGACTCTGTTAAAATAGCTGAAGTTCAAACGAATACTAATAATAACAACAATTCGGTTCACAATCGCTATCGACTTTACAGGACATTTTCTTACTTTACACAGTCTATTCTCGGTCAGCCTCCTAGTCAGGTACTAAAGCCTGAAAATGTCGATAGCAGCTGCTCATTGCCCCCAGAACACCAAACGCTATTCCGGCCAGCAACAATACGCCCAACACGCCAAAACCGGGGCCAGATAATACCATCTCGCTATTATACAGTCCGGCAATATTCATCATTTCATGACTCAGGACAGCTAATAATGAAAAAACAATCACTTGAGCCAGAATAGCGCCAATCACGCCATACCAGATCCCCATATAGATGAAGGGCATGGCAATAAAGCCCCGGGTTCCCCCCACCATACTGATAATTTTGATTTCATCACGCCGACTTTCAATACTGAGGCGTACGGTGTTGCTGATCACCAGAACCACGGTAAGCCCAAGAATCCCGCCCAGCATGATGGCAAAGCGTTCAAGCATCGTCAAAATTGCCTGCAGCCTCTGTACCCACTGCCGGTCCAGCCGAACCTGGTCAACCCCTTCCATTCGTTGATAATGGACCACGGCATCATCCAGTTGTGCAAAAGAAGCTTCACTGACAGGCAGCAGCTCAATCACCCCCGGCAATGGATTAAACCCAAGCTGGCTAATCACATCCTGCAGTCCGGCCTTTTGCTGAAAGTCGTTCACCCCCTGTTCCGGTGACAGGTAGACAACTTCTTTAATCAGAGGGTCTTGACGATAATCCGCAATACGTTGATCGATAATTTTCTGGCTAACCCCATGATTGAGGTAAATGGAGATTTTGGGCTGCCCATCCCAGGCGGCCCCCAGCACCTGCACATGACTCACCAGAACAAACAGTAAAACCGGCAGGGAAAAGGCAACCGCGATCAGCAAGCTGTTCAACAGACTGGCCACAGGGTTGTTCAGCAGACGGGTCAGTGCATCCCTGCCCACCTGCCGATGCAGGCTAACGAAAGAGTGCAGTGTCAGGGTTGCTACGGTCTGGCGATTGGCACCTCTTTTGTGGGTATCTTTGGCTTCTTTAGAAACCAGGCTTCCCGCACTCTTTCCAGCGGTTTTGCCCATACCCGCCTGTTCATCCACTGTGTGCCGACGACCATGTTGCTGTCGCCTGTTGTTCTTACTAAACAGACTCACTGAACCTCCTGGTCTGCAACCAGCCTGCCATGATCCAGGGTCAAAATACGGTGTCGCATCCGGGCCACCAGCGCCAGGTCATGACTGGCAATCAACACGGTAACACCCACCTGATTAAAGTTCTCAAACAGCTTCATGATTTCCGTGGACAACTGCGGATCAAGGTTTCCAGTGGGCTCATCCGCAAGAATCAAAGCCGGGCGATTCACGACTGCCCGCGCCAGGCCAACCCGCTGCTGTTCACCACCGGACAGAGCCACTGGCAATAACTTTTCCTTATTTAATAACCCGACCATATCCAGGGCAGCGCGAACCCGACCAGCGCAATCACTGGGAGAATAGCCTGCGATCAGCAGTGGTAAAGCGACATTTTCAAAAACAGTACGATCAAACAACAGCTGGTGATCCTGAAAAACCACACCAATATTGCGGCGAAGATAGGGAATCCGGCTGTTCTTCAGAGCCCGCAGGTTATGACCTCCCACCCAGACCTGACCTGCACTGGCCCTCTCAAGAAGCATAATCAGCTTCATCAGGGTACTTTTTCCTGCACCAGAATGGCCTGTCAGAAACGCAATCTCTCCCCGCTCCAGGTGAAAACTGACCTGCTCAAGGCCAACATGACCTCCCGGGTAACGCTTGCTGACACCGTCAAAGCGAATCATCCAGCTGTCCTTAATCTATTGGATGGTATTCAAGTCACCAACACTCTAATGAGCGACATTTGTCGCTCATTGCAGGTCATATCAACCTTCCCGGGAAAATAGCGCTTTAACAAATTCCTTAGCCGAGAAGGGTCTCAGGTCATCTATCTGCTCACCCACGCCCAGGAAACGGATTGGCAGTTTCATCTGTTTGGACAGCGCGAAGATCACCCCGCCTTTAGCGGTTCCATCCAGTTTGGTCAGGGCCATGCCGGTTAACTGCACCGCTTCATGGAACAGACGAGCCTGGCTCAGGGCATTCTGCCCGGTGCCCGCATCCAGTACCAGTAACACTTCATGAGGCGCATCAGGGTCCAGCTTCCCAAGCACCCGCTTCACCTTTTTCAACTCCTCCATCAAATGATCCTTGTTGTGAAGGCGGCCAGCGGTATCGGCAATCAGGACGTCGATATTGCGGGCTCTTGCTGCTTCGAAGGCATCAAAGATAACGGAAGCACTGTCAGCACCGGTATGCTGGGCAACCACCGGAATCTCATTGCGCTCACCCCACACCTGCAACTGTTCAACCGCAGCCGCACGGAATGTATCGCCAGCCGCGAGCATAACCTTGCGGCCTTCGGACTGAAGCTTACGGGCCAGCTTGCCAATCGTGGTGGTCTTGCCCACACCATTAACGCCCACCACCAGGATAACAAAAGGGGTGTCCTGTTTCGGGATAACCAGTGGCTGGTCAGCCGGTTCAAGAATATCAGCAAGCTCGGATTGCAGCGCAGCCATCAGGGCATCCGCATCATCCAGCTCTTTGTACTTAACTTTTCTGGTCAGCTTTTCAATAATGTCAGTGGTGGCTTCAACGCCCACATCGGCGACCAGCAGCTGAGTTTCCAGTTCATCCAGAAGATCATCATCGATCTCCTTTTTACCGATAAACAGTTCTGCAACGCCTTCAACCAGAACGTTACGGGTTTTGCTCAACCCCTGACGCATCCGGGCAAAGAAGCCACCTTTGGCTTCAGGCTTGTTCTCTGGCTCAACCGGCGTTTTTTCGGGCGGTGATTCTGGCTCAGCAACCCGGGGAATTCCAGGGGCAGCAACAACCGGTACTTCTTTGTCAGAAGCCTCAGGTGCTTTATGAGTGGATTCAGGATGAACAGGCTTATCTTCAGTGCCCTGAAAGACCTCAGGCGCAATCTCAGGCACAATCTCAGGCACAATCTCAGGCACAATCTCAGGCACAACGTCAACAACACCGGCTGAAGACTCAGAAGCCGACTCAGCAGTAACTTCCGGTGTTTCTACAGTGGATACAACGTCTTCTACTTCAGGCTCAGCCTTTGCCTCTACCTGTTCTTCAGAAACTTCATCCCGGGAACGTCGACCCCA
Organism: Endozoicomonas sp. ALB115; assembly: GCF_049310245.1. Classification (NCBI taxonomy): domain Bacteria; kingdom Pseudomonadati; phylum Pseudomonadota; class Gammaproteobacteria; order Oceanospirillales; family Endozoicomonadaceae; genus Endozoicomonas; species Endozoicomonas sp. ALB115. Next base: position 4,400 of record NZ_JBLYZG010000065.1, read on the forward strand.
GGGCCAAAAACTGCGTTTGGCTTTTTTCTCATCGTCTTTGCGCGAACCGAACATAGACTACTTCTATAACCTTGGTGGGAGCGCCTGATGACTAGGAGCCTGTCCGAGAATAGACTGCCCTACTGCGGTGGCAGCAAATTGGTCTAAAAATTCCGTTTTGTTCGGCAAATAGCCCCGCTATTCACCTCACAAAATGAAATTTTTATCCTCAATTTTCTGCCATCCTCGCTACGGGGACGCCTAGTCGGGCGCTATTCTCGGACAGGCTCCTATCAGGATTGCCATTGATCTGAAGCCTGGCCGGAGAAGTCCCCGTAACAGGCGATGAAACGCAATGACAATCCATCATGCAGGCTATGGATAATCGCTAATCCTATCTTAATTCAGACTGTCACGAAACGAACTTTCTCAGGGAAAATAGTCCATCTTTCATGAACCCGAATGGAACCATCCACAATAAAAAACGGCGACTTCGGGTTACTGGAAGTCTGACACTTTTCTCCGGGTTTGTTGTATTTCACCAGACTCTGCTGTCTATACACACCAGGATGACTGGTAACTCCATGACCTGAAGCGATGAAACGAGTATGCTTACGCTCCCTGTTGATCCCCTGCCCGGCTGGAGCCTGTTAATGCCTCGCAAGTCTCGAAATCCCAAGCATCCTGAATCACGCGCTAACACCGGCCCTGCTCATACCGGTGGTGGTCTGCTGCGGATTATTGCGGGTGAATGGCGCAGTCGTAAGTTACCCGTAGCCAATGTACCCGGCTTGCGCCCAACATCAGACCGGGTAAGAGAGACAGTATTTAACTGGCTGACCATGATGACACCGGGAGCCAGGGTGCTGGATGTATTCAGTGGTACCGGCGCACTGTCCATGGAAGCGCTTTCCCGGGGCGCATCGTCAGCAGTGTTGCTGGAAAAAAGTCCGGTTGCCGCAAGAACGTTGAAGAGCAACCTTGCACTGTTAAAAGCTGAGCGTGCCAGGGTGATTGAGTGCGATAGCCTTACCTGGTTAAACCAACCGGCTGAAACCGGTTTTGACCTGATTTTCCTGGACCCACCGTTTCGAATGAACCTGCTGGAGCCTGCTTGCCAGCTGCTTGAAAGCAATGGTTACCTGAATGAAAACAGCCATATTTACATTGAGGTAGAGAAAGAGCTGAACCCTTTGCCAACCCCGGAGAACTGGCAGCTGGAAAAGTGCAAAACCGCAGGACAAGTAAGCTTCAGCCTCTGGTCGCGCATGAAAAAACAACAATAACCAACGTCTCACATATGGACTTACCGAAATGATATCAGTAATCTGTGCGCGGCTGATCTTTATCAAATAAACAGTACGTCTGAACGCTGTATCATCCACAGGCTTACCATTCAGTAGGCCGTGGCCGGATGTCTCTTTTATGACTTTTAAGTGCAAGAAAGCACGAAAAGCTGCTTTAAAGAACGGCTCATGGTGATTTAGACGCATTGCTAATCTAAGAATGAACCTGAAAACTCTAAGGAGCAGTTCCCCATGAAACAACCCGTACGAATTGCGGTCACAGGTGCAGCTGGCAACATCAGCTACTCTCTGCTGTTCAAAATCGCTGCCGGTGAAATGCTGGGACCTGATCAGCCTGTGATTCTGCAACTGGTTGAGATCCCACAGGCTATGGACAAACTTCGTGGCGTTGCCATGGAGCTGGAAGACTGCGCCTTCCCACTGGTTCACGGTATCAGTCTGCACGACAATCCGTTTGATGGTTTCCGTGGCATTCATTACGCCATGCTGGTCGGTGCCCGTCCCCGTTCCAAGGGTATGGAGCGCGCCGACCTGCTGGAAGCCAACGCCGTTATCTTTGCCGAACAGGGCAAGGCGCTGAACGAAGTGGCTAACCGTGACGTTAAAGCCCTGGTGGTGGGTAACCCGGCAAACACCAACTGTCTGATATTGTCCCGCAATGCGCCCGACCTGGCACCATCCCAGTTCTGCGCCATGACCCGACTGGACCACAACCGTGCACAGGGCATCCTGGGTAACAAACTGGGGGTTAATCCTGCGGATATCGAAGGTGTCTGCGTGTGGGGCAACCACTCCCCAACCATGTACCCTGACCTGCACCACGCCCAGGTACTGGGTGATGAAGCGGCCATCGATATGATCGATGAGCAATGGTACAAGGAAGAATATACCCCTCGTATCCAGAAGCGTGGTGCCGAAATCATCGAGTGGCGCGGCCTCTCCAGTGCCGCCTCCGCCGCACAGGCCGCTCTGGACCACATGCGTGACTGGGCCCTGGGCAGCGATGGTCGTATTGTATCCATGGGCATAATTTCCGATGGCAGCTACGGTGTTGCCAAAGGCATCTACTACTCTTTCCCTGTCGTTTGTGAATTTGGCAGCTACCAGATTGTTCAGAACCTTCACATTAACGACTACGGTCAGTCAATGATGAAGAAAACTGAACAGGAGCTGTTAGAAGAAAAGGCAGCGGTAGATCACCTGCTGCCCAAAGAAACAGCTGCCTCCCGCGAAGCGCTGAGGACGTCCAGCCGCAGCGGCCAGACTGAGTTTGATGCAGGCATTGATACCGGCGAGTCATACTACAAGGCTGACCGTATCTGCTGAGCAGTTTGCCTGGTCAGTGATACAAAAATACAGGAAAGGCTCTATGTGAGCCTTTCTTTTTGTCTACGTCATCAACACAAGAAAACAGACAATAAAAATTATTAAATAAACCATTAGCGCCCAAGAGGGAAACAACAATGACCGCTGCCGAACCCATTATGTCCGAGCACAGGAAAGTGACCCGGCAAATCCCCCCTCCCCTGGAAGATCTGCTTGCCGCCCAGAAGAAAGCCTTTCTGCAAGACCCTAACCCCAGCTATCAGGAGCGGGTGGATCGCCTGAAGGCCCTTAAGAAAGCATTGTTGAGCAATAAAGACGCATTACTGTCTGCTTTGGATGAAGATTTTGGCGGCCGATCCAGAAGTGAGTCATCACTGACTGAAATCATACCGAACCTGGGCAATATCCACTACACGATCAAGCAGCTTAAAAAATGGATGCAACCCAGCAAGCGAAAGCTGAACCCTCAGTTATTACCTGCCTCAGCAAAAGTCGTGTACCAGCCCTTGGGCGTGGTCGGTATTGTGGTGCCCTTTAACTACCCACTGTTCCTGTCTCTAAGTCCATTGCTGACGATTCTTGCCGCCGGCAACCGGGCCATGATCAAGATGTCGGAATTCACACCAAAAACCTCGGAGCTGGTTGCCCGAATCATTGAGCAAACATTTCCTGCTGATCTGGTCACCGTCGTTTGCGGTGATGCACAAGTGGCAACCGAGTTTACCAGCCTGCACTTTGACCACATTATTTTCACCGGTTCGACAGCGGTCGGTCACCATGTTATGCAAGCCGCTGCAAAAAACCTGACCCCGGTAACCCTGGAGCTGGGTGGTAAGTCACCGGTTATTGTGGATAACGACTTCCCGATTCAGGAAGCGGCAGAAAGAGTCTGCTACGCAAAAGCCCTGAACGCCGGTCAAACCTGCGTAGCGCCGGACTATATTCTGGTGAAAAATGACCAGAAGGCAGCCTTTATTGAGCACTATCTCAACGCCTTTCGAAAAATGTACCCAACGGTCAACGGAAATAATGATTACACCTCGATCATCAATGACCGCCACCACCAGCGATTATTGAAATTACTGGCTGATGCCAAAGCGCAGGGCGCAACCATCCACACTCCGGGCAATGAGGAAATTAACGACGGAAGCCGTCGGATCCCCATCCACTTAATTGAGAATCCAACTGATAATATGGGCGTTATGCAGGAAGAAATTTTTGGCCCGCTGCTTCCTGTCATCGGCATCGATAGCCTTGATGAAGCCATTCAGTTTGTCCAGCAACGACCCAGGCCTCTGGCACTCTACTACTTCGGTTCTGATACAAACAATCAGGAAGCCGTATTGGCACAGACCCACTCTGGCGGTGTCTGTATTAATGAGTGTTTGTTACACGTCGCTGTTGAAGATATGCCGTTTGGCGGCATTGGCCCATCAGGCATGGGACACTACCACGGCCATGAGGGCTTCCTGACATTCTCCAAGGCCAAGTCGGTGTTAACCAAAGGCAAGCTGAACAGCACTAAAATGATCTACCCGCCCTATGGCGGCTGGCTGCAGAAAAAAATGCTGGGGTTCCTTTCCGGCCAGAAATAGACCCTGCCTCTTTCAGACTTTGGGGCCGCTTGCCAGCGGTCCTGCAAAAACTGGTTCAGACGTTCAGGTACGTATTTTCACTGAACACCAGAAACTTACGAAGATGATCAATTTCGTCGGCACTGAAATCCATCGAGTTATTACGCAAGTTCCATTATTCCTTATGCAACTCAGGACATAGGAACTTTTGCGGGATAAATCAGTCTGAAAGTAAAGTACCAATTTTCTGTCAGGTTAACTGCCAACAGAGTATGGGGTGGAAGCAGCTTCTATTTTGAGGAAATACGCAACATGGATCCATGTAATGCACTGACTTTACCGTTAACAACCGTTAAACAATTTGCCCAACGGGCATCGGATTACACCTGTACTTGTCCAGATGACTTCTCTAACGAATGGGCCTGCCCGATTGTCATGAGCACAATTCCCTCTGGCCTTTTTGGTGGTCTCATAGGTTGCGTTCGCGGCGGCGAAATGGGTTTACTGGCCGGTGCATATGCTGGCGCTGGTGTTGGTGCAACCCTCACCACCTGTTTTCTTATTGCCTGCTATGGTAGCGAGTGCGTCAAGCTTCGGCAGCGACAGATCACCACCTGTACCAAACAGGCCCCCCTTGCCAATGGGCAGCAACAGAGCCTGAAGCTACCATCGGCACCACCTTTATTGGGAGCAGAAAGTTTAGATGCTAACTCTAACTGCACAACGCCTGTTCAGTCCCAACCAGAACTGATGAATCCGTTCCTATTATCAGGCAACGGCATTCAGAGTGACCCTCCAGTATTTTTACAGCCTGACCTCGCCGGGAAGAAATCAACCACGGGGATAGCGTGCCCTGCCTTCTGTCCGGGTTCACAGGCAAACTATGTTTGACAAACAGGAGCGCGTTTATCGTGCTGTGGCAAGGCCCTGGCCAGGGCTTGTCAAGCTGGATAAAGAGATAATATGTCAGTCAGGGGCCAGTCGTTTGCTCTACCCACCGTTTAAGTCCGCATTGCAGTTTAATATTCTCAGACTTTTAACATGAATCTGTACACTTAATAACCATTCCAGCGCCATGACTATATAAACGCATAACTTCTGAAAATCCTCATATTCCCAACATTAAGTGCCACAGAACGCTGATCATTTGAACCCTTTTGACTATTTCGTTAACATGCCCTTTTACTAAAAAAAGGTCGCCATATTCGCAGATCAGTGAATGACGTCAACGGGAGTCTGTCCAGCAAATTACAAGACAGTTTTCTGGTAAACCGCAGAACTCCTGAAATGTTTTGTATCTCTGATCTGTTGTTGGATTTGTGGCCGGAGAGTCATTTTTAATGATCAAGGTAATCTATCCTGGTACGTTTGATCCTATTACCAAGGGTCATATGGATCTTGTTGAAAGAGCGGCCAAGCTGTTTGATACCATTGTTATTGCCGTTGCTGAAAGCCCCAAGAAAAAGCCATTGTTCGATCTGGAAACCCGGGTCAATCTGGCCAAAGAATCCATCGCTCATCTGCCAAATGTTCAGGTAACCGGCTTCAGCTCTCTGCTTGCCAGTTTTGTGGCGGAGCAGCAGGCCCAGGTTATTCTCAGGGGGTTAAGAGCCGTTTCTGACTTTGAATATGAGTTTCAGATGGCCAATATGAACCGGGTGCTGGCACCCAAAGTGGAAAGCCTTTTTCTGACACCAGCAGAGCAATACTCCTATATTTCCTCTACACTGGTTCGGGAAATAGCCTCTCTGAATGGGGATATTTCCAAGTTTGTATCACCATGTGTTCAGAAAGCACTGACAGATAAGTTCAACGGAAACTGAGATACTGTCCGTTATTCATTTGTTTTTACAAGCTGAAAGGTAGCCAGGTTAGCTACTTACAGGCGGAGCGGAATCCAAAGGTCACCTATGGCTTTAATGATTACTGACGATTGCATTAACTGCGACGTCTGCGAACCGGAATGCCCGAATAGTGCTATTTCACCCGGGGAAGAAATTTACGAGATTGACCCACTGCTGTGCACGGAGTGCGTTGGCCATTATGATGAACCTCAGTGCCAACAGGTGTGCCCGGTAGACTGTATTCCGAAGAACCCGGACTGCGAAGAAACTCAGGATGAGCTGATGGAAAAGTATCTGATCATCACTGCTGCCTGACAATACCCCGCAAATGTATCGTTACATTTGCGGCATCCAGCTTCAGACGCTCGGTATATTTAAATGTGATCCCTGCCCTGGCAATAAAGTCGAACCAGGATTTCAGGGTTGAAGGCAAGCTGAAGTTATACATAGGCAAGCCTATTACCAGAATATCAGCGGTCTTTACTTCCTCAATCAACTGATCAGAAAGCGCTGTCATTTCAGCCTGTCGATGGTTTTTCTGGTCCTCAGGGATACCAAAGCCCATCACGATTTCCGCATCCAGATGGGGAATCTGCTGGTTAGCCAGGTCTCTTACCTGATGCTGAGTGTCAGGGTTCGCTGTCAGAAATCGCTCAACAAACTTCTGTGACAGTTGGGTCGACTGCCCATGTTCACCAAACAGGCTGCTGTTGATTTGGAGTAATTTAGCCATGCTTCCCACCTTTTCAGATCACTATTGTTATTTACTTGATTGTTGTATGCATGGTTTAAATTTATCGTCGAAATTAACGAAAGAAAAGTTCAAAATACTGCATGAATGTATCGATTTTTTGGATATATAGAGACCTGCAAAATGTCAAAGGCAACTCTCGATCAATGGCGTATGCTTCAGGCAGTGGTAGAACATGGCGGCTTTGCCCAGGCTTCGGAGGCAATTTTCAAAAGCCAGTCCACCATCAGCTGTACCTGGTATTTCCTGACCTCAGCTATATTGGCCCTGCCGCACAAAAACTGGCAGCCATCTTAAGGAATTGCTGCCAAGGAGCCGCTTACCAGAGTTTCTCAGAATCAGGTTAGACGGATAAGATCCAGAAACTTGCCATCATCACCATAGGAAATTTCAAAACGACCATAAATTCCCTCTCTGGTGACAAATTTCAGCATGATGTCATAGGGAATACTCATACTCTGGCCCGATTCAGTGCGAACTCTTACAGATTGCTTCTGCCCTTTATAGAACTGAAGAACTTGCTCAGAATTGAGTTTTACGGAGAACACAGCCTTATGCATTGCTCAAACCTTTGTGTTTCTTATTAAGACTAATCGTTAAAAGAAGGCACCTCTCAGTTTAGCAACCTTCTCTCACAAAGGTTATAGAACAAGGCTAAATTACGGTTAGTTTTCTAAGAAGTGGGCTATCCAGATTCTTCACCTGTGTCACTGGAATCAGCAAATTAATCGTTTTCAGACACAAAATCGCTTGTTCGAGGACCATTTCCTTAATAAGCCGGGTACCAGGTACCCGGCTTATAACCATAACTGCCGGAAAACCAGGCAGTTATTGCCCGGGAGGCGGAGGCATCAACCCTTCAGGAAAATCCATATTGTTGGGAATTTGCATCTGTTGCATGACCTGATTGATGGAATCCCGAATACTATCAATCATTGCCTTGTAGCCAACATCAAAGCCCCGGTAGAAAGCCTGCTCTGTGCTCCTCAACTCACCGGATGGCTGAACAACGGCAGGCTGTTTACCCTCAGGATTCTCGCCACCAAAAAATGCCTCCATTGAGGTAGGAACCGTTAAGGCAACACGCCCTCCGGTCATATAACCATCAATAAACCGCCCCCTGATAAACGGATTGTTATCACTGCCAGCACCGGTGTTCCGATAAGCATCGGCAGCTTCGCACCAGCGATCTTTATACTCACTCATCAAGTCTGCTGAAGCACAGTTATACTCTACAATGCCCATTGCCTCCATAACGACAAAATAACCGTCGCGATAGCCCATGTCATAGGGAGTATCAGATAGGCTATCGATATCACCGCCAAGGCCCAATCGACTGTCAGCCGCCTGGTTGGCCAATGCATATCCCTCACGAAATCCGTTGATATAAACCAGAAAATCATCCGAACTGGTGGATTGACCACGCTGTTCGAACTGGTCTTTGGCTTCACACCATGTCTGCTCAAGCAGGCTGGTTTTGTCTCGATTATTACAGGTATAGGACTCAGCCCCCTGATCGACACTGGCCATGTCTTCAAACACTACCGTCGTGACCTCTGGACACTCATGGGCTTTATTACAGCCTTGCAGACCAATCAGTATTGCAACCACCGGCAATACTGCCGCCAGAAAATATTTCTGCATTTAATTACTCCTTCAAAGAAACTAATGAACTTGTTATTCAATACAGTTTTGACGGAACTGATTAAATATAGTTCAGTTTTTTTTCTGATTTCCCTGAAGGCACTTGATTTTATTAACCTATCGATAATGCCCTTCCCCTTTGAAGGCCAATGACATGAGTTGCTTTACGGTTTCCGGAGCACCGCGATTAATAACAGTAACAGCCTGAATACATTAATGTTTCACCCACAACAGGAGGTCGGTAATTAACGGACAGCGACACTCCCCGTGGGGATATAAGGTTCAAAGTTCATTCCACCCCGCTCCCTGGCACACAAATAATCCCAGTCTTCGGGCAATGATTGCTCAAGCAAAACCAGCCACTGATCCAGCGAGCAGCGTCCCGCACACCCGGGTACCGCAAAAGGTTGGTGATTCAAGGACAGGGCAACTTCCGGGTGACCATCATTCCAGTTAAGCTGGACGCCAAAGTGTGTTGCATAATCCACCATTTTGTCAGATGGCGCACCCAGCATGGTCATGATCGCCAATAAGTTACTGTCACTGGCTGAGTAAAGCGTCCATCGCTGGCAGGAATGGCAACTGCCTTTTTCTTGCAGACACTGCTGCACCCGCTTGAAATCCCTGATCATCGCTTTGGCTAAAGGGGAACCGATAAGCTGGGCAATTTCATAATTAGCCACAATCCGGCTCACAATCCAATGTAATAACTCCTCCAGTTCCACCGCCTGTTGATTTGAAATACCTTCGGGCATTGGCAGCTGGTGAATTCTATGTATGGCAATTTGATCGATCAGGGGAAGAAAAGAGTAGAGATCGCCATTACCTTCACGCTCACTCAGTTCAAGCCATAAAGCCAGCTGATCAAGGTGTTGTTCTTTTTTTCTTAACCAGTCAGCACTTTTTTCCAGCGCCTGAACACGATGAAGATACCCCGGACATAATCTTTGCGCTGAAAAAAGATCATCATGGGCCAAGGGTGACGCATAAACCGGAGGAACCTGAATGCCCCCCGGCAAGCCTGTTTTACCCGCCTGTTCAGGATAAAACCCCAGCAATAAGGCACTGGCGCTCTGAATGGTACGATCCAGACCTTTGGCAAAATGTTGACTGACTTTGGGTGACCAGGAATCGGGGAGGGTTTCAGAAAAATAGTATCTCCGGATTGTCTGCCCCAAAAGGTACTCCTGCTGAAGGCCTGCAGCCGTTAACTGCCCGGGCCCCATTGGCCAATATTTTGTCATTCCCCCAAGATCCCTGGGAGAGCGGTCGCCGTGCCTGACAAGGCTGATAAGGTAATCAGCGGGTGCAGCTAATGCCGACTCAATATCCGCTGCATCAGAACGGATAGATAGCAAACACATGGCAAATACAGCACCAAAGACCAAACCTCTTTTTTTAATATCAGACTGAAGTTTCATACCCTGCCTGCGTGATAATTACGTCCAGCAGACAGGATAGGAAAAAATTGAGGGACTGGTTGAGATTTACTGAAGAAACCCGGGAATATCCTTTGATAACCCGGAGGCCTGATCCACAATCATATCCTTAATGAATGGTAATCGATTGGTCAGACTGAGCCCGGTATTCCGTATCCAGCGAATACCAAGGGCATTGGCCCCGAACAGATTTTGAAAGCCAGTCATGGCCGCCATCGTCAACGAGTTATCTCCGATGCGACGACGCTGATAGCGATCCAGAACGTGCGCGGCAAAATAGTCATCGCCGCGACCGGCCGCTTTGATCAACTCATCCGCCAGCACGGCCACATCCATAAAGCCCAGATTTACCCCCTGCCCCGCCAGGGGATGAATGGTATGAGCAGCATCGCCCACCAGAACCACACCTTGTCGATGATACTGCCGGGCATGCCGTTGACGCAGTGGGTAGCGGAACCGTTGATCAACCTTCAGAATATTGCCCGCCCGATGCTCAAAAACTCTCGCCAGCTCCTGACAGAAAGCATCGTCACTCAAGGCCTCTATCCGGTCTGCCTCTGCCGGTAAAAGGGACCAGACAATTGAGCAATAATGCCGCCCTCCCTGACTTTGCAGGGGCAGAAATGCCAATGGGCCGGAATCCAGGAACACCTGTCTCGCTGTGTGATGATGAAACAGCTCTGTCTCCACGGTGGTGACCAGCGCATGATGCTTATAGTCCTTCTGATTTGCCGGAATGCCAGACAATTTTCGCAAACGCGACTCGCCGCCATCCGCAGCCACCAGCAGAGGAGCGCAAAGCACGTCACCATTTTCCAGAACTATTTCACCGCCCTGGCCGGACAGTTTGTATTCAAGGGTGGTCTGTTGATCAAAACATTGCACGGTTGAACTGGCCAGCTGTTGCAACAGTGCGTTGCGAATCACGTCATTTTCGACAATGTAGCCAAGATTTTTTTGTGGCAGCGATTTTGCGTCAAACTCAACTTGTCCCGTACCCTCACCATCCCAGACGGTCATGTGAGTGTAAGGACAGGCCCGCTGGGCAATGATTCCTTCCCAGGCCCCCAGATAGTTCAGCAGTTTTATCGATGCTTCCGTCAAGGCACTGACCCTGGGCTGCCAGGGATCATCCATCGAAAGCGAGCCGGGCTGCAATGTCTGCTGCTCAACCAGGGCCGTCTGCATACCAGATCGGGCAAGCGCCAGGGCCAGAGAGGCCCCCACCATACCTCCCCCGACAATAATGACGTCAATTGTCTGCATTTCTGATCCCTATTTCCCAGATTCAAAGGTACGGGAGACTGTAGAGTCTCGCCGGTTTATAATCCCATGGCCCTGCGGGTGAATGTTGACTTCACCGGATGGCAATAATCCAGCGCCACCAATCCCAGATTCCGGGACACTACCGAGGCCGTGTCAGTCCGTGAGAAAAGGCGCACCAGGCCATCACAAAACTGGCTGGTCAGACTCTGGTCGCTCAACTGTTGTTGCCAGTATTCCTGCAACCGGCCAAGATCACCTACGGGGATTTGGCGTTCCAATGAGTCCGAGATATTGCCTGCCAGAGCCAGGGTATCCCGAATAGAAAGGTTATAACCCTGACCTGCCACTGGATGGATGGCATGAGCAGCATTACCCAAAATAACCAGCCCCGGCCTTACCTGCTCCTTGGCGATGCGCATGGTGAGTGGGTATCTGTCCCGCTGACCCACGGCAATAAAGCGGCCGGCCCGATAGCCAAACCGCTGTTGCAATAACGCCAGAAAATCATCATCTGCCAGAGCATAAAGCGAATCGGCTTCCTCATCCGGTAACGTCCACACCAGCCCTGCCCGATGTGCAAAATGGTGATCACCGGTTAACGGAAGCAGTGCCATCGGACCTTGACCGGCAAAGCGTTCCCAGGCCACACCATTATGCGAGCGGTCAAGGGCAAGATTGGCAATGATCCCCTGCTGATGATAGTCACACTGCTGCAGCCCAATTCCCAGCTGATCCATCAACCCTGAGCGGCCACCATCAGCCAGAACCACCAGCGAGGCGGAAATCTCTGAGTGCCTGAGCTGAACTTTCATACCTCCGGGAACAGGGCTCAGGCTTGCCACCCTATCAGGACTGAACATGGTCACCCTGCCCTGCTTCTGGAAACCCTTTAACCGTTGCAAAAGCACATCACCCAGCACATGATTCTTGACCACAAACCCCAGTGCCGGGACACCTTCATCAGAAGCCCGCAAGCGGGAAACCCCAAAACTGCCCCGATCAGACACATGAACATCGGTAATCGCCTGAGCCTGATCCACAAGATCCGGCCACAGCCCAAGCTGCTGGTAAATACAACAGGTTCCCCAGGACAGCGCCGAGGCACGGGCATCAAAACTCGGCGGAATATCTCTGGGTTGACTCAGGTCATGGGTTTCCACCATCGCCAGCCTCAACCCCTGCTTGATAACCACTTGTTCCAATGCACAGACCAGACTGGCTCCCACCAGCCCGGCACCAATCACCAAAACATCGAAATCCATCTTGTCTGTAGAATTATTCACGTTTCAGCCTCCACCATGATTTTGTGGAACTCTGCTCAGTGCAGGGTTTTGGCAGCGCCTTGTTTTACAGAACGTTGTCCAGCACTGCCATCATCGTCGGGCAGCTCGGGCAAACCACAAACCTCTGCATAGACATTCAGCCAGGCCAAACGAACAAACTCACTCACTTCAACATACAGCTTTTCTGATTCTTCGCTCTCTTCTGCGGTTTCTATCAGGCTGATTTCGGCAAAGTCCCTGAGCACTTCTTCCACCATCTCACTGACCTGACGACTGTCCAGCCCTTGACCAAAGCCAGAGATAAATGACTGGCACCATATTCCAAGTGACTGCGTCCTCAGCCCAAGCGCTTCATCATCATCAGGAAGCAGCAGTGTTGCCGCCAGACTACCAGAGTTCAGCTCATTCTGAGTATGCAGAAATAACTGGCTTAATAACTGCCTCGCAGGTTCATCAATCGATTGGTCACCCATCTGCTCAGCAAGCTGCTCCAGCCATTTCTCAAGGCCCGGATGGGCACCGGCGGAAAACAGGCCGCATAGGTAGCCATGAATCTCTGATGGATGAGTCTGCTCTGCCAGATGACTGGCGAGTTCATCAAACGATATGAAGGTGGGTTTGTCGCCGGGCTGGGAAATGTGGATCGTCATGATATAGGGCCATTGAAATTACTGAGTCGAACTTAACCGGGATTCTAACAGACTTCCCGGGCAAACTTGTCAGTCATTAAATAAAGAAAGTGTCTATCCTGCTAAGTAGTTGGCCAAATGGAATCGTATATTTCTGGCTAAGTGGGCAGTTACTATGCAAGGCACAACGAAGGGAGCATAGCCTTAGCTATGTGACCGGAGTTGTAACGCCGCACGACTGCATGGATGCAGGAGCTAGAGCAACGCAGGAGCAGTTGCCGGGAGTGACTGACCACTTAGTCAGAAAATATGATTTCATTTGGTTAACTACTTAAGTCCAACCCGTTTGGAATACTGCCATGCCAGAGCCTTTGTACGAAAGAAATCAGCTGGGCGTTGGTTTTACGTTTCATAATCCGGTTATCTATCTGGATCGCTGGCTAGGCAGCTGGAAAAACGATAAACCCCTGCTGGATATTGGCTGTGGCCACGGAGTTAATACTCACGCAGCCCTGATGCATGGCGCACAGGTAATAGCCACTGATATGGATAAACCAGACTTGTCCGAATGGCTGAAGGACTTGCCTGAGACTCAGCAGAAAGCAGTGACCTGCAAAGCTGCAAAACTGCCACAGCATATCCCTTTTGCCGATAATGCCTTCTGCGGAATCCTCTGCGCCGAAGTTTTCCATTTTCTGGCCAATGAAGAAGTGGTGCCATCTATTAATGAAATCTACCGAATTCTCGAACCAGGGGGCACGCTTCTGCTTACCTGCTGTTCCTGTGACGTTGAAGTGCTGAAAAGTACCGACCTGGGCAGGGAGATACACGACGGTGTAAGAAAATCACCGTTAACCGTTACCGGTCAGCGGGATTATCTCAACCTGCTGGCAGAGGCGGCCAAAGCAGTTAACTGTCCGGAGATAACCGATCCGGTTTTGGCTGCCCACAAAATTAATATCCCCGGCAGAGACTTTTGTTTTTTTGCGTCCGAACAACTGGAAGTATTAATGAAACATGCCGGATTTGTTATCGAAGTATGCGAACAGGGTGAGGCTCCCCATTACCCGGTATGGAGTCATGGTGATCAGGATCAAATACGGATTATTGCCAGAAAGCCCGCATGATTTGCCCGTTTTATTACGGACGTCGTTTTTGCAAGCCCGGGCTGACAGTCTTAAGGTTACTATGATTACCCCGATCAACCAAAATGCGTCGCCTCTGTTTGCAGGCATTTCGCGTTATATCCTCTTCAACAAAGGACAACTTGATCCATTGGTACAAGGTATTACCCGACAAATTAAAAATAAAACATTGTCAACCATTAAGTCATTGTTCTGAATTTCTCCAGAGGCTATAGTAACCCTAATAACCGAGCATTCAGGGAAGCTATGAAAGAATCCGATTTCATCGCCCTCGATCAGAAAATTAACTATCTGGTTGCCCTTTGTCAGAAGCTGACGACTGAAAACAGGCAACTTCGACAGCAGGAGCAGTCCTGGGTAGCTGAAAAAGCGAAGTTGATGGAAAAAAATGACGTTGCACGTACAAAAGTAGAAGCGATGATCCAGCATCTCAGGTCTCTGGAGCACGAGTCATGACGGATAAATCATCAGTGACATCCGTTCATATTCTGGATAAGGAATACCGTGTTGCCTGTCCCAAAGACAATCAGGAGGCACTGTACACCGCTGCCCGCTACCTGAACGAAAAAATGCATGAAATCCGTTCTTCAGGCAAAGTTGTCGGTATTGAGCGAATCGCTGTGATGGCCGCGCTGAATATCAGCTACGAGTTAATGCAGAGCCGTCGTCAGAATGAAGATGAGAAGCAGGACACCCAGGAGCACATTGACCAACTGCTGGGTAAACTGGATCAGGCACTGGCAGCCGTGGAGCGTTGATCTGATCACCGTTTCTGATGTTCACGAAAACAAAAAAAACTTGCAGACATCTCCTCAATAGTCGATATAATGCCGCAGAAACCTCCCTGGCCTGTTCGCCAGTCATCATACGTCCCGAGCCGATAATACTACCCAGGGAGCTCCTGGCAGGTGCTGGAGTGCAGGTCCGCCTTGTAGCGGAAAGCCCGATTCACCTCAGCAGCCCCCACCGTGACCGTTACGGCCACGGGCAAACGTGGCAGCGGCAGGGTGGGGAGGTTTCAACCACTCGATACAAATCGCCCCCTCACTCTTCCCCTCTACTCCAATAGATTGCCTTGCCATTAGGATGCACGCCCTTTTAACTTAATTAAATATTCGTACCATTTAAAACATTCAAAACCCGGGATGGGCAAACTGATTACGTTCTGCCCACTCAAAAGCATCATCCTAAATTCAACAGTTGATCCCCCCTTAGCCATGCCCGCAGGGATAGCTTTTGAACCTCTCAACTGAGCTCTATACCAGCATTTATCCCGAGCTGATTAATGGTTCCAATGCGTGCGTATCGTTTATGTCCGGAAAGTATGGAGAGCATTATAGACCCAAGCACATCAACTTTTTGAGGTGCATTGGGGCTTTTATAGATCAATGGGCAATCATCGACCCAAGGTCCAAATCGATGACCCGCTTTTAAATACTGGATAAAAAAAGCCAATTGCCCCATTGGAGTGACCGAAGCTTCCGGGTCCCATTCAACATGAATTTTTCCATCGAAAGAATCGACTTCGAGCGTGACCGACAAGGGGTCTTTTTTCATTTCTGACAGCTCACCCTTTAGGGGAGCGGGTTTTGGTGGACGAACCATCTGTGAACCCTCGGTATGGCTGAGGGTTTAGAGTTTAGCTGATGGGTTAACCGCTGAATTTAGGTTTATCAATTAAAAGTCAAAACAGGTGCCCCCCCTGACCAAGACAAAGTCCTTCACAAAAGGAAAC
Source organism: Endozoicomonas sp. ALB115 (assembly GCF_049310245.1). Classification (NCBI taxonomy): domain Bacteria; kingdom Pseudomonadati; phylum Pseudomonadota; class Gammaproteobacteria; order Oceanospirillales; family Endozoicomonadaceae; genus Endozoicomonas; species Endozoicomonas sp. ALB115. The sequence goes on from NZ_JBLYZG010000065.1 coordinate 20,322, forward strand.
CGGGTGATGATGCAGGGAGTATGCTAAAAATTCAGACAGGCATATAACGTAACAGAAAGGTATTGCAATGAATGAACGACAAAGAGCCTATGAATCAGTTATTGGTGCCTTGGTCGCTGATGCCGCTGCCATGGGATTTCACTGGTTATACGATCAGGCCCTGATTGCAAAGTACGGAGGTGAAAGTCCCGAGTTTCATACGCCTGTCCGGGCCGAATACCAGGACAAGGGATACTTTGCCCATGAAGGAAAACAGGCCGGTGAGTTTTCCCATTACGGCGCTCAGTTGCTGTCGATGCAGGATGCCATCATAGCCAACAGCCATTATTCGGAGCAGAGTTACATAGAATCTTTCCAAAAATGGTTTGACTTTGGTGGTCAGTGGCAAGGTTATACGGATCATCCAACCAGGCAAACCCTGCTCAATCTCCATCAAAGAAAGAGCAATGATGAACCTCTTGCTGCCTGCGGTGCTGACGATACCCAGAATCCGGCATTATCAAAGCTACCACCTCTGATTGCTGTCCATGGCCAGAACCAGGACTTGATGGAAAAGGTAGAATCAGCAGTACGTGTCACCAATAATAACGACAGTGCCGTTACCTACGCCAGAGCCGTTGCAATAATGATAAAAAGTGCTCATGAGGGCCTTTCACCTGAGCAGTGCGTGGAAAAGGCAAAAGAGGTAAACGAAGACATTACCAAGGCAATCAAAATCGCTGAATCAATGCTCAAGCGCAGCCCAAAAGAGGTTGCACAGGAAGTGGGAATGCACTGCGGTCTTGACGCCTCATTTACAGTGATTACCCATCTTCTGCTGCAGGCCGAGAACTATGAAAAAACAGTGAGAGAAAATATTTACTGCGGGGGTGACAGTTGTGGAAGGGCCATTCCATTAGGTGCAATTTTGTCTGCATGCTTCTTCGGTTCAGATAAAGCAATGCCAACCGCCTGGATTGCACGAACCTCATTACCCGGTTCTGTGTTGCCCGCTGAATGGCAAGCCTTATAAGACCAACACACAGAGTTATCCCATTATTTATCCCAAACAACTGAACTCGATTTTTTAGAAGATTAAATTCAAGTATTTACGATAAATAACAGAGACCGTTACGGACAAACGTGGCAGCGGCAGGGTGGGGAGGTTTTATCCCCCTTCTCTGATACCCTGCATTTTCCCGGATTTTCAACCAGCTATAGGGCGTACCACCATCCTAGTACCGAGAAGCCCTGATATCCATACAAACGCACGTATGTTTTGATTGCCATCCCTTCTTTTCCTCCATACCCAAGTTTAATGCAGAACAAATTTGCCAGATTATCGCCATGTCTTGCGACAAACCTGAAGACCATGGTTATCCCTTCAGTCATTGGTCAGAAAACTCATTGGCCATGGCAGCAGTAGATAAAGGTATCGTCCCATCTATCTCTCAGAGGCAGGTGGGGCGTTTTTTAAAATCAGGCCGACATGGATGTTGTAACCGGGAAAATCATTCCCCTGATCAGAGATACAAGGGCCGAAATAGACTTCTCCGATTTGCTGAACACTCATATGTGTGAAGCCGCAGTGATGACAGCAGCAAGGGTTGAGAAGACGTCTGAAGAAGAACTGGGCACCAAACGTAAGTCAGGGATATTGCAGAATCTAAAGACCCGTGCCATGTACCTGACCGATCCAACCCACAAGATTATGTTCCACTACACACCGAAGCATGCGTGTTGGCTGAATCAGATTGAAATCTGGTTTTCCATCCTGGTCAGAAGGTTTTTGAAGAGGAACAGCTTCACTACCAAAGAGGACCTGAAGGTACGGCTCTACGGTTTCATTGAGTTCTTCAATGAGAGGATGGCCAAGCCATTTAAGTGGGCTTTCAAAGACCGTCCTCTGCAGGTGTGAAGATGTATGGGTATTAAGGCTTGGATGCACTAGCGAAAGGAGGGCGATAAAAAGGCGTTGTGCAGCTTCCATATCACCTTTAAAGGTATGGAAGTTAAAAGTACCCAGAAACCGGATATGGAGGTGATCGGCCGAATCCGGGTTATAGATTATTTGGAAATTGCGCTACGGCACACTCAAGAGTCAAGCCCCCCTGTTTTTCCGGTTGTCCACATTAAGTGCTAATTGACTAATCAATATTCAGTCGTTTCTTTTTCAGGAGTGTCAGTATCTGCTCAAATGAAATATGATGCAATTCAAGTAAAGATTCGATCTGGTCATAGCTCATCACCTCTACACCATATTCTTTGGCAATCTTCCGAGTTTTGGCAGATAACTGCTTTGCATTAGTCAAAAACAACAGATGTGAAATTGATTTGCCTACACCGTTTTCATACTTGAGCTTGGCCGTGTAAACCTCAGTAACAGCCCTGTAGCCATCATAACTGGCATTTTTGGTGTGTTTGCATTGCAATAAATAACCGCATGAATCTGCAAGGATGACAGCATCGGCACCATAATCAGCCCCGGTTTTAGTCAACCAGCAACTGCTTGCATTCAGGCTTTTTGCCATCAGCAGGCCACAAAGTGCTTCAAACTGTTCCCAGGATATTTTCAGCAGGTCGTCAGGTGTAATGCGGTGGCCTGGCGTAAATACGTTGGAACCAAACCCCGGCGGAGTCGGTATAACCTGTTCGGTGGTAACAACAGCATCTTTTAAGGACGTTTTCTTGCTCAACAGCTTGTGCAGGTTAGCGTCAAACGATTCAAACTCCGGGTGATGTAAAATAGGCACGTAAATATTCACGTCTTTTTGTTGGCCAATCCGGTAAACACGATCGGTAGCCTGAGCTTCTTTGGCCGGGTTCCAGTGCCGCTCAAAATGGATCACATTGTTGGCACCCACTACAGTCAAGCCAACACCGGCGGCTACTGGAGACATAATAATGATGTTGAAGCCATTGACTGCCTCAAAATCAGTAATCATGCTTTTACGGGTTGGCACTAAAGCCCGCTTAGCCACAGCCTTAGCGTCGCCATTAATAACCGATAACGGTCCCAACCCAAACCATGAGCCCAAAGCCAGACTTAAAAACGCCTGAAGCCGTTTATTAACGGAAAAAATGATGCATTTCTCTTTACGCTGTTTAATTTGCTCTAGCGTTTCAATCAGGCTTTTCATTTTGGCGGATTCACCAAAAAGGTTCAGCAGCTCTTTTTTATGATTAGGAACATCAAGCCGTCCCTGGTCAGCTAACCGTGGATGGAGTGATACATCACGAAGCCGCTGTAAGCAGGCCAGGACCTGATTGCCTTCTGCTTCAACCTGCAACCCAAGAGTTGCGTTATAACTATCCAGCTGGAGACCGGTCATTTCAGTTTTCAGTAAATCCATGAAAGACCAGTCGTCACCTTCAATACCCACAAAAATAGTTTTTTGGGGTAAGCCTTCCAACTCGTCTTCTTTCACTCGCCTTAACATGAAAGAGCCGACTTTCAACCTGAGGTCACGGCCAACCCTTGCTCTGACTTCTTCAATTTCATCACCTGCTGCTCGCAGAATAGGGGTAACATACTCTGCTCTGAATGATTGATAACTGCCCAAATGACCAGGGCAAGCTGTATCCATCAAACACCAGAAATCAGCCAGACTGTTTTCTACAGGCGTACCCGTGGCGATCAGCTTGAAATCAGCTTTAAGACCTTTAGCTGCACGGGTCTGCAGGGCATTGGGGTTTTTTATATTTTGTGCTTCATCAAAAACTACCATGCCCCAGTCAATTTGACACAAGGAAAACTGATAGTCCCGCAGTGTCTGGTAGGTGGTAATCACCAGTCTTTCTGGCATGTCCAGACGATCATGACCAAAGTTCTTGCCTATATTCAGGGAGTATTTAATATCTGCCTGACCATCATCGAAAATAGTCTTTTCTGAACTAAGGTTTTGGTTCCTGATTTCAACTCCGCCTGAGCGATAAGTATTCAAATCCCCAGCAGATTGAAGAATCACAATTGACTTGAACGGTGAGCCAGTGAATGTTTTATCGACTTCATCTTTCCAGTTTTCCAATACACTCAAAGGGGCAACAATCAGTGCTGGTTTTTTTGTCGAGCTGTCAGGAGTATTTTTATATATCTGGTCAATAGCTGAAAGAGCCATAAACGTCTTGCCCAGGCCCATATCATCCGCGAGCAGGCCACCATCACTATTCTTGTTCAACCCTGCAATCCATTGCACACCAATCAATTGGTGGGGGAAAGGTTGTCTGGCGTAGTTTGACCAATCGAGTTTTTCAGCAGGATAGAGAATATCACTGATAGCTTTATTTACTGATGGTGAGGACGCTTGTAAGTCTTCATCGTTAAGCTCAATATCCACAACCGCAGGAACATCGTATTCCAGTTCATTATCAGAGTTTTCACTCTGATCAGTGGGCTCATCATCCAATGCTTCATCCGAATCCTCTTTATCTGCCCCCTCCTGAATACGCTTCTCAATCTTGTCTAAGGCTTGTGCAACAGCTTCTGTTGAGGATATATCGTAGGATTTTCCCTGAAAGTTTATTTCCTGAGCCCCTGTTTTCCGGGCATTTTCAATATCGCCTTTCAGTTTATTGAGTGTATCCTGATCCTCAACCTGTTCGGCTAATTTACTGGCAGGCAACACTTCTGAACCAGAAGAAGATCGCCCAAACCAGTCAATACCAGCACCGTCCGTTTCTCCAAAATAAGCATGTTTAAACGCTGTTGCGCCTTTAACCCGGAGAGAAAAACCAAGGTCGAGATCAACCAGGCTGGCATCGATAAACGCCGTAGGATTTTTAATGAAATCTTTAACTTTGTTCTTGGGAACTGTGCGGTTATTCAGTATTTCATGAACGGCTTTTAGCTTCTGCTCGTCAAACAGAATGATTTCGTCATCTACTCGCAGTGCGGTGGCTTTGTCAGAGTGTAGCTGTCCCAAGACCCTGTCAATTCTTTCCGGACTGGCACTTTGCCCCATGAAGGGCGTTAAAATCAGATTACCGTTAGTATCCAGCTCTGCTTTTATTGAGATGGAGTCCGGTGCCTTGATTTCTTTTTTGTCATTATCAAAATGGCCAAGATTAATTTTGGCTCCAATGCTTTGACCTTTCTGTAAGGCCAGCAGTAGTTTCAGATTGTCATACTCTGATTTTTCCGATGCTTCGTGAGCATCATAAGCACCGAAAATTAACTGCTGAGCAGGGGTGAGAATATACTGTTGTTTTTCGGTAAAACGGAGTAACGGCCCGACAATTTTGAAAGATTGCGTTAGTTGACCATTAGCTGTTTCTACTTTCAGGCTGACCCCGAAGTTTGAGCCACTGGTCACTCCTTTTATATCGGCCTGGATATGCCCCTGCCATTGCTCGGGCAACCCCAGAAGCTCACGATGCTCTTCATCCAGCTGAACGGCGATTTCGGTAGGAACAATAAATCCGTTTGGTATTTTTTCAGCATCACCCTGCTCAACCAGCATAGTCAGGGCAATATGCTGATGGGTAATCCAGACATCAGCGTTCCCTGTAGGGATTTTTTCCGAATTCACTGTTGTTGTAGAAAAATTTAAACCTTCAAAATCAGCTTCAAAGCGATAGTTTTCTGCGGAGCCGGAAAGTCCCCGTAATCTATTCAGCCATCCTTTGATCATTGTCACATCACTCCGAATCGACGCTTGAAGCTTTGATAATCCTGTGGCGATAAAACATCCTGTGGACTAACATGGATGCCAATACGTCTGAGGGTTTCTATCGCTTGCCGCTGCCAATGGAAATTGCTGGGATTATGCGTAATATTGGCTTCTGCACGGCAACCCAGTCTCTCCATATGTCTATTTAACCCACTCGTCAGATTGTCGTAACTTACAGACGTCCTTGCATGATCAAAAACCAGTGCAGTCTCATGTAAGTCGCGGTAGATCCACAAATAGCAACTATGACTGCCTTCCACCATATGAGCTTGCCCGTTAGCCAGCTGAACATAGATCAGCGATTTATCACCGTTACTCACCCGGGAATAAGCAGGCAAATGCTCCTTCTTGTAGTTCATTTTCAGATATTGCTCGGCACCGCGTGAAAGATAAAGCCGGGTATGCCCAACCAGCTCTTTATCGTCCAAACCCTCAAGAAATTTTTTCCGGGATGGGAACATCCTGCGTAACTCTTCTTTACCTGGCAGGTTTGAAAAGTCCTCAAGTGCTTCAAGAAACAAACGTAAGTCCAGTTTTGATAACCAACCCTGAACCACTCGATGAAGGCTGCTATCCAGCTGACTCCACCACTTCTGATATCGTGGATGAGTTTTGGGAACTCTGGGGTCTCCTGCTATTGCGATGACTACTTGAAGCCAGCTGTCATGGACATTGGTGTTTTGCGCGCGGGTTATCAGGGTTTCAAGAATCTTATGACCCAGAAGATAGCGACTGTCATAAGGTGCTTCATAGACAGATGGCTTCTGAACTTCCTGCAAAATTCTATGGGGTTCATTAACTGGCCTCGTCAGTAAAATCTGTGGGTCATTTCCGGTTCAGGTAACTTGCCAAGCGCATGATATAACGCGATTTCCGCACATCTGTAGGTCCT
>NZ_JBLYZG010000066.1:0-25324 GCF_049310245.1 Endozoicomonas sp. ALB115
GCCCACTGCCCACTGCCCACTGCCCACTGCCCACTGCCCACTGCCCACTGCCCACTGCCCACTGCCGCTTGCAGAAGCACTCCGGCTGAACTAGCTTGAGAAGTACAAAGATTTTGTACAAGGAATAAAGAGTGGAACAGGTCAATATCAGCGAACTGAGAGCTAACCTGCTTGATTACCTGAAAAAAGCCCAACAAGGCCAACCCTTTATCGTGACTTCTAATGGTCAAACACTGGCGACCATCTGCGCCCCCGATGCGTTAAAGAAGTATTCAAGAAAAACCCTGAAGGAAGTGGGTAAAAATGCCATTGCCAACGATATTATCGACCCATTGGATGAACCCTGGGAAAACCGGCAATGATTTTATTGGATACCTGTGTCTTTATCTGGGATGCCCTGCAACACGACAAACTCAGCAAACAGGCAAAGCAAATCATCCAGCAGGGTGATCGCAAAGGCCAGCTGATGATTTGCGATATCACCCTCTGGGAAGTAGCCATGCTGATAAAACGTAGACGGCTGCAACTGGAATTGAGCGCCGAGAGTTTTTGCCAATTGGCATTACAGGCAAGAGCAATCGACGTTATCCCTATTAACCCAATCATTGCAGAGCTCTCCGTGAACCTGGACAGCAGCATTAATAATGATCCGGCGGACCGTTTGATTGCCGCCACAGCGATTCATCTCGGTGCAACACTTGTTACAGCAGATCGTAATTTGAGAGAGAGCCCGTTGGTGACAAGCGTTTGGTAATACCTACTGCCGTCAATAGTTTTAACCTGAATTGAGGAAAAACTATTTTTAATAGTCTAACCTCATGATCCAAACGCATACGGTGGTTTTTTATGAACTTTATATCGTCAAATCTATCGCCTTTTATATCTTCATTGGCACCAGCGGTAAATTCATCCGTTAAAGCTTTTGCTGGCAATCGATCCATAGAAGTATTACAGGATCAAGTTAAAAAAATTTTCTTGGGGACGGGTATGAGGCTAACATACACCCTTGTGCAGTTATTATTAGCAAGGCCTTTATTAATGGTGGAGAAAAAGTTAACAGGACGAACAGATTTTAACCCCTATGAAGAAGGTTTTATAGAAAAATTGTCTACAAAGGAAATATTCAAAAATGCCTTCATTGAAGAGGCATTATTCAGGGTTATTTGCCCACAACTTATAAAATCAAACCTACCTTTTGGCGCAGGGTATATCCCGGAGATCATTAGTGCTTTTCTATTTGGAATTGCACATCTTTGCACTGCAAAACCATCTTTCACCCATATATTTATTGAAGCTATAGCAGGTTTTAAATATAACAATATATATAAAAACCATGGATTATTATCAGCAGCTATTGCCCATACAGCTCACAATCTCAGTGTGATTAAACTTCACTGTTTTACAGAAAACGAGGATAGATTAGAACAAATGAAACTAACCTTGAATAGAAACGAAACAAGATTAAAACAAATGAAGGTAAAATTAAATAATCGTAAGCATGCTGCAAAACAAACCAAAAGCAATAGCAATTCAATTAAATCTGAAAACTGTCTAAAACTAAGAAGTGGCAGAGTGATCAAGCGATCCAATCTGGCAGGTGTCAACTCCATGAAAGCCCCAGCGTCGTATATTGGAAAATAATAAATCATGCAATGAGATGGTTTCGCCATGGAGTGTTAATATTTCTTCAGCTTGACGACAGAAGTTCGGAGGGGGTAATTCGGTCAAAGTAGCATAGGAGGGCTCAACTACGGGCTGTATGTTATCCTTGTTTTTTGTTTGTTTGCGCGTGATGGGTAAATGCGTGCCATTACCGGACGACTCATGAGCAATAAAATCAACAGTTTCATCGACAACCTGCTGTTGAGTGTCTTTATGCAACGGATTAATAAAAGCAACTGAAGTGATGATGGCTGAAAAAAATTAAAAGCGGATCAGTGGTCTTTATCTGCCCACTGATGACTACCACTTAAAGAACCCCCACCACATCTTCATAAAGCTCCCGAAGCGTAACTGAAAACCCGATGGAATGGAGCAGCAAGGTATCGGTCTCCTGCTGCAGGCGGATGATCTCCCAGCCGCTGTCGGTACTCTGGTAGAGATCTACGGCAATCTTATCCTGATGGATCAATACATACTCCTTCAACCCCTTGATGGCGGTGTAGGCTGCAAGCTTTTCCATCCGGTCTCTTGCCTCGGTGGTGGGGGATAGCACTTCGGCAATCACGGTTGGCTGATCTTCAACATAGGCGTTCTGGTCAGAATCGTTACAGGCCACCATCACATCCGGATAATAAAAAACATCATTCCCTTTATGGCTGGCATTCACTTTCATATCACTGGAGTAAGCTCTGCAGGGGCTGCCCTGCAGGTGAGCACGCAGCAGGGAGGCAAACGCCAGGGTAAGTAGATTGTGCCTGCGGCTGGCACCCGCCATGGCGATGATCAGCCCGTTAACGTACTCATGCCGCTGGTCTGCCTGCTGTTCAAACGCCAGATAGGCTTCCGGTGTCATAAATTGTAACTGCTCGGCCTGAGCCATTCGCTTCTTCCCGTTCTGTTTATGATCCTTACAGAATAATACACATCAGGGAGTAGTTGGCAGTTTTCAGAAAAAGAAAGTGGGCAGAAAAGGAGGTAGAGTTGAGTTTCGGCGGCCCATGACCTGAAACCAGAGCACGAATAGTTGGTAATTACCGACGACTTATTGCTCACGACAAACATCAGGATGCCGAGCAATCGTCGGAAAAGTGATTAAACTAGTCTTGTTAGCGCTGTAGATTTTAGCGCCATTGGAGTAAATAAAGATGGAATCTTCTCAGTGGTGGAAGGAGACCTCAATAGCGAACTGATAAAAAATTACTTGCCTTGCGGATGTTATTAACATTAACAGAATCAGGAGTAGCAAAATGTTCAACTCAGTCGGCTTACCCCCAATACCAACTGTTCCTACACGTGCATCGATTGAAACAACAACCTGCAACCAGCAAGAATACCAGGATCGAGCTAAAAAAATAGTTAGCGCATGTATTCGTGATCTGGCGTTTGAAATATTAAAACCTGCAGGTCAGTCCAGCACTGCTTTGTCCGATTCAAGCCTGGCCGCGTCACTGGGTATGTTACTGGCAACCATGGATAACAACGATAAGGAAATGATCCTCGACATACCTCAAGGAGAACTGACACCACATCTTGATTCGGCAATCCATAATGAACTGGGGCGTTTCAGCAGAAAGCATCCTTTCCGAAAGGACCAGATGCTTTCTATATTGAACTTCATGGCATCCGCATATAATCCGGGCCACGAAAAGGGTTTTGTTGATAACCTCACTGAGCACTATAAAGCAGAGCTGCTAACCTCTGATGGCAATAAAAACATAGCTGATGTGACGGATCAATACGTCGAACAAGTTACCGGGGGTGAAATCCCTGGATTGCTGGCAAATCATCCCCTTCGGGATTCGATTGACACCACCATAAACAATGTCGTGTCACTCAAGGCAAAATGGGCTCATGCGTTTAATGCAAGTAACACTAAGTCTCGTCCATTCAGGTGTGCAGACGGGTCCATAATTAACGTCAAAATGATGAGTATAAAGGATCAGATAGGTTACTCTGATGAGCGTAGCCGAAAATTTGAAGCCATTGCCAAACCATTCAGGCAAGGAGAGAATGAGCTTTACCTGGTGGCGATAGCACCGCGTCAAGATTCACCTGATGCCATTGGCAGTATTACTAAAGAGACCATTGATTATCTGATTGACAAATCAATTAACCGCACACCTAGAGAAGTTAAACTGACGTTCCCCGTAATGAAAATAAACAGTACGAACAGCGATCTGTTGGATCAGATTGGTTCTTTCCGGGGTATAAAAATAACTCCGGACAAATTAAAGAAATTAGGCGGACCGACACCTGACTCTCTCAGTACAAAACAAACAATCGTGGCCAAAATAGATGAGGAAGGTGCCCGTGTTTCAGTTGCTACTACGACAGCAATAACCACCAGGTCCGTGGGCTCCGAGAGCAATGCTATTGAATTTGATTTTGATAGCCCCGGGCTGGTTTTTATTGTCGATAAGCAAGGCAATCGTGTGGTTGCAGCAGCGGTTAAAAATGGTGATTTTCTGGTTGCTTCGGGTGAAGCAGAAATTTCTGATGGTGCCAGCTCGAATAGCTTTTCTCATAAAAAGAAAAGAAAGAAATTTACCGATTACTGCATTAGGTGTGGAGAGGAATTTCATGGTATGTGCTTCAAAGGATCTGAAGCGTTGAAACCAAAGTTGATAAAACATTTAAAAGACCTGGCAGTGGCGAAAAATAAAAACCCAGTTAAGAAAGATCCTTCCCCATCCACGCAGTCTTTTGTAACTGTCCCAAATTTGGTTGGAAATATTACAGAGACATCTCTACAGCCTGTTAAAACCAATAAAGAGCTTCCAAAAAATTACTTTTTACCACCAAAGGTTGAGCAGTCACAGTATTTTGACAAGCTGAGAAAAGAAGAAAAAGAGAGTCAATTACTAATGGCCTTACAAGAAAAACTCAACGATATTCCTATCAAAGAAGTCATATGGAATGATATCGGTATCGATATTATGGTTAACGACCTGGAAGAAGCAGAAAAAATTAAAGAAAAATTAATTGAAATTATTGGAAAAGAATATCAATATTGTGGAGGTGTTCATGACTTTTCCAATTCTGGTTACAAACCCAGAATCTATGTAGACGCAATGTTTAAGTCAAGAGATATCCTGGTAAATAAGCTATTCCCTGACTACCCAAAAACACCGGAATAGTTCAACCCGTTTGGCAATAACTGAATAGACTGATGACACGGATATTGTCTATACCGGTCGATCACTTATATGAGTTAGTGGAGAGATTTAATGTATAATTCCGGTTTATCTACAAACTTACCCCCAGCTAAAGAACAGTACATAGTTTCAGATGATATGGGAGAAAAATATATTTTAAAGTATGAAGAGGTTAGTTCAGGGGATGGTGGTTCCAGGCAATCAATTTGGTCCAAGTGCTCTTTTCCTGATGGTCATTTGATTACTAAGTTTGGAGATGATTCTGCATTTTATTTACATCGTTTAGAGTTCATTGGAACACCAGTTGGAAAAAGGGATAGTGTTACACTTACCATAATAAAAAATATATTTAACGATGAACTTATTTGAAAATTGTTTCGATTGCTACCGTGGTTATTTTATTCATGATGCAAGATGAAGCCGAGTAATAAATCAAGCCGTCCTTTGCGCCATCAAAAAAACCTTTTGTAATATATGAAGTATCACAATCAGGGGATAGATATACGGTTATACCTGCACCAAGCAGTGACATTATACCGGGCGCTATGCATACAAGCCTCTTATCAAGAGTTCTAAGCCATTGCTCCTCATTTGGAAGGAGGCCTAAAAGTAACAGGCTAGTCCCTAACTTGACCTCTTCATAAACGGCTTGATTTTCATTAGAAATATTTTCATTAATCAGCTTGGTAAGTCCGGAAATAGCATGCTGACCCCCATAATAAACTTGAATATCCATTGTCATAGCAAAAAAATCGACTAACAGTAGTAATAATTTTTCAGGCCAAATGTAACACTCTGGATGACCCTATCTGGACCATCAGTTTTTAGTCGGACAACTTGACCTATAGAGGCTTTCATTTTTTACCATCCGCAGGGAAATACAGAATTGGTAATCTTTGGACAACTGAATGTTACTGTAGTTCCGATATAAAAAATCACTTAAATTGAAACTTTAGTACTTAAATACTCTTTGTGACGTCCCCACCCTGCCGGACGAGGGTTCCTGATCGCTCAAGAATGTTTATAATTCCTTGCGATAGCCGGAGTATTTTAGGGAAAATGTCGGTAATAAATAATAAAAGCGAAGCTGGAAAAAATTGCTCCCTGATGTCGGCTTTTTAATTTATTTAAACATGACCGGGTTTTCGTGTCATACAAAGTCTTAAGTCGAGCTGGTTATTACTGCCATCATCTATTACAAGTGAGCTTTGAGCAGATTGCCAGAAAATCAGGGGCACTTACTAATCATCAACAAGAGGATTCATCCCACGGGTAAACAGCTCAGCCTGACTCTGTCTCATATCATCGACATTACGGGCAATCACGGTGCAATTATGGACTAAACCCGTCACTGCATTAATCCATCAATAGCCGGTATTGGGGGGGGTGCCTGTTCGGCTTCGGTTTGAATTGAGCCCCATTTAAGGGCCGAACTTATGTCCACTGGCAGGATTCGATGCCTGAATCTGTCTTTCAGGTCAAATTCCAGCCAGTTGCGTAATTTCTCTACGCCGGGCAGGATCTTGATTTTTTTTGACCCCTTTTCAATCTCTCCCAGTATCAATACACTCAGGTAAAGACTCTGTTCATCTACATTTCCCAACCAATCTATCAACGTCAAGACGCAATAAAAGTTGGCGGTGGGCAGAAAATAAAGTTGCTTTCGCTTTTTCTTTATCTGTCCACTGCCAACTTTTCTTTCCTCTATTCTTGCTTTTTTCTTTCGATTGCTGTTTTATATGCGGCGGTTCGAGGCCCTTGAGCTTGTCACTGGTGATTTGTCGTTTATTTTGTGGTTGCATGGTTTGTGTGTGTCCACAGGCGGCATGAGTGGGAAGGTTGAAGGGGCTTGAAAAGACCGGCTGATGTGATAATATACTGAAACGAAAGGGGTTTTTATCTTTTCTTCCCTTTCGGGTGTTTGTTGAAATGTTTTGTTTTTGAGAGATGCGTGTCTCTTTTCTCGGGTACTGATTGGTTTTTGTGCTCGATAAGTCGAAAGGCTTTTCAGGTCGGTTAATCATGATTATAATTCACCGGCACTGCAATCCAGAGTGATAGCGATTTAGGCCAGTAGTTCAATTGGTAGAGCACCGGTCTCCAAAACCGGGGGTTGGGGGTTCGATTCCCTCCTGGCCTGCCATTTCCAATGATCAAGCTCCTGGGGTGCTTGTTCTCAGAGGTCTTTTTAAAGATCTTTTCAAGAAAGCCTGGATAGAGAAAATCAAGCTGATGAGTGGAAATTCTGAAATTGCGACTTCGGGTCGTCTGGATGGTCTCAAATGGGGCCTTGTGGCGGTTCTGGTCGCTGTTGGTGTTTACGGTAATTATTACTTCTCTGCTGAGTCGCTCCTTCTCAGGGTTGTCGGTTTGCTGGTGATTGCGGCGGTTGCCGGGTTTGTTGCTCTGCAGACGATAAAGGGTGGTGCCTTCTGGACGTTGCTGAAGGATGCCAAAACCGAGATTCGCAAGGTTGTCTGGCCTACTCGTCAGGAGACGGTGCAAACTACTCTGGTGGTGGTTGCCGTCGTGTTAGTGATGGGCCTTATTTTGTGGGGGCTCGATTCTCTGCTAGGCTGGATGATCAGCAGCCTGATTTGATAGGGACAGGACATGGCGAAACGATGGTATGTGGTTCATGCCTACTCTGGATACGAGAAGCAGGTGTTGCGCTCTTTGAATGAGCGTATCAAGCGTCTTGCTATGGAAGAGTATTTTGGCGAAATTCTGGTGCCTACCGAGGAAGTGGTAGAGATTAAAAACGGCCAGAAGCGCAAGAGCGAAAGAAAATTCTTTCCGGGCTATGTGTTAGTCCAGATGGAAATGAACGAAGACTCGTGGCATCTGATTAAAGATACGCCACGGGTGATGGGCTTTATCGGTGGTACGGCCGACAAGCCTGCGCCGATCACTGAAAAAGAAGCGGATGCGATTCTTCGTCGTGTGCACGAAGGTGCTGAGGCTCCAAGGCCCAAGACTCTGTTTGAGCCGGGTGAGATGGTTCGTGTTATTGAAGGTCCTTTTGCCGACTTTAACGGTGTGGTGGAAGGTGTTAACTACGAGAAGAGTCGTCTCCAGGTGGCGGTAATGATCTTTGGTCGCTCAACGCCGGTCGAGCTTGAGTTTGGCCAGGTTGAAAAAGTGTAAGCTGATCAAATTGATCCCATAACCCCGTTTGCCAGTTCAGGCTGCGGGGTTTTGTGTTTTTGGGGGTTGGGCTTGCATCCTCCCTTATTATTCGGGCTGAAAACGATAATTGTGTAAATTGCAATTATCTTACGTGTTTTTGCGCTGGTGCTTTCGGGATGATTTCTGTAAACTACCGCGCTTTGTAGACGGGTAGCCGTGGAATTTGATGTTTTTTCGGGATTTCTTGTTAAGGAGCCCGGGATAGAGCGTCAAATGAGGCAGTGACCCACGTAGAGGTTAACAATGGCCAAGAAAGTACAAGCTTATATTAAGCTTCAAGTGCCTGCTGGACAGGCGAACCCATCCCCACCTGTTGGTCCTGCCCTGGGTCAGCACGGTGTTAACATCATGGAATTCTGTAAGGCGTTCAACGCAAGCACCCAGAAAATGGATGCTGGCATGCCGATTCCTGTTGTTATTACTGTATACAGCGATCGCAGTTTCACTTTCGAAACCAAGACTCCGCCTGCTTCTGTTCTGCTGATGAAAACTCTGAAGCTGAAGAAGGGTTCTGGCCGTCCAAATACCGAGAAAGTCGGTACTGTGACTCGCGAGCAACTGCTTGAAGTTGCCAAGATCAAAGAGCCTGATCTGACTGCTGCTGACGAAGACGCAGCGGTACGTACCATTGCTGGTTCAGCTCGTTCCATGGGTCTGATCGTGGAGGGTGTTGAGTAATGGCTAAGATGTCAAAGCGTGCCAAGCTGATTGCTGAAAAGATCGACTCTACCAAGTCTTACGGCTTTGAAGAAGCCGCCAGTCTGCTGAAAGAGATCTCCAGCGTCAAGTTCAAGGAAACGATCGAAGTTTCTGTCAACCTGGGTGTGGATCCTCGTAAATCTGACCAGGTAGTTCGTGGTTCTACCGTACTGCCTAACGGTACCGGTAAAGACGTCCGCGTTGCTGTGTTCACCCAGGGTGCTAACGCTGAAGCCGCTAAAGAAGCGGGTGCTGAAGTGGTTGGTATGGAAGACCTGGCTGAGCAGGTTAAAGCGGGTCAAATGGACTTCGACGTAGTGATCGCTTCTCCGGATGCGATGCGCGTTGTTGGTCAGCTGGGTCAGATTCTCGGTCCACGCGGCCTGATGCCTAACCCTAAGGTTGGTACTGTAACACCTAACGTTGCTGAAGCGGTTAAGAACGCCAAGGCTGGTCAGGTTCGTTTCCGTACTGACAAGAACGGTATCATCCACGCTGGCGTTGGTAAGATCGACTTTGACGCAGCTGCCCTGAAGCAGAACGTTGAAGCTCTGCTGGTTGATCTGAAGAAGCTGAAGCCTTCTTCCAGCAAAGGCGTTTACATGAAGAAAGTTACCCTGTCCTCTACCATGGGTCCGGGTCTGACTATCGACATGTCTTCTCTGTCTGCGTAAGCGATAGAAAGAATGACTGAAATCTGGATTGTCAGATTTCTGGCTGGTGCAAGCCAGCCGCAACCCTCTTTGGGGTCCCTGCTTTCGTGGCGGGGGTCGTCAAAGATCGCAGGTGTCCAATGCCGTGCCTGTTCAGTCAGGGGCCTTTCTTCGGAAAGGGTTATAGGTGGAGGGCTTAATGTCCTGCGTAGACGGTGAGTATGCGTTTTATCCAAAACGATATACACCCATCACCGTATTGTAAGCGCTTAATGATTTATCTTGGATAAATCATAAGTGAAACTTCATAAATTTGGAGTAAAGCCCATGGCGTTAGGACTCGAAGACAAGAAGGCTATTGTGGCCGAAGTCAGCGAGGCTGCACAAAGCGCTCTGTCGGCTGTAATCGCGGACTACCGTGGTCTTACTGTTAGTCAAATGACTGCTCTGCGTAAGCAGGCTCGTGAAGGTGGCGTCTACCTGAAGGTAGTTCGTAACACCCTGGCCAAGCGCGCTGTAGAAGGTACTGAGCTTCAGTGCCTGCAGGAAGTTCTGGTAGGCCCTACTGTGCTTGCTTTCTCTATGGAAGATCCGGGTGCCGCTGCGCGTCTGATGAAGGATTTTGCCAAAGAGAACAAAGAGCTGGACATCAAAGCCCTGTCTATTTCCGGACAGTTGCTGGGTGCAGAACAGATCGATGTTCTGGCCAAGATGCCTACTCTGGATCAGGCTCGCGCAATGCTGATGAGCGTAATGATCGCACCGGTAACCAAGCTGGCAAGAACTCTGAACGAGATTCCTGCAAGCATTACCCGTGTTGTGGCAGCTGTTGCCGACGAGAAGAAGAAAGCCGCTTAATCCTTGCCGGATTGGTTTTCTTGCTTTTTTGCTTAAACAAATTCCGGGGTTGACTGTTTGTTTGCCCCAACCAAGATTTTTGGAGATATAGAGATGGCTCTGTCCAAAGAAGATATCCTGAATGCAATCGCTGAAATGTCTGTAATGGACGTTGTTGAACTGGTTTCCGCTATGGAAGAAAAGTTCGGCGTTTCTGCTGCTGCTGCTGTTGCTGTTGCTGCTGCTCCTGCTGAAGCTGCTGCCGCTGCTGAAGAAAAAACTGAGTTCGACGTAATCCTGGCTGACGCTGGCGAGAAGAAAGTTAACGTCATCAAGGTAGTACGTGCTGCTACTGGTCTGGGTCTGAAAGAAGCCAAGGCTGTTGTAGACGGCGCTCCAGCTCCTCTGAAAGAAGGCGCTTCTAAAGAAGAAGCTGAAGAGCTGAAGAAGCAGCTGGAAGAAGCTGGTGCTAAAGTAGAAATCAAGTAATTTCTACAAAAGCATTGCATAATCCCGGGTCTGTTGCATAATAGATTCAGGTGGCTGGTGCCTGCGAGGGTGCCGGCCTTTTTTCCGTTGTATGAGCTATATCGTCTGAGTAACTGTATTTGCACGTAGATCCTGTTCTATATCATGAAACTTCCCATTCTTTTCAGTCTTTATGGCTGGATGGGGTTCTTCGTGATGTTGATCGGGGTATTGCTGTTTTGGCAGATCGTTGTGGCAGCGGTATGGACCTGGAAAAGTCGTCACAGAAACTGATCAATCTGGAGAAGGCTTTTTGTGATGGTGTAAAACGTTTAAATACAGGGGTTTTCCGGTAATTGCAGTACCACTTCAGATCGAGCTGTGAGATGATGGTAGATTGCTGTAGAGAATTCATGCGCTGACCGTTTTGCCCAGCCTGACATATAAAAGCTGTCTAATAAACCATTGGGCAGATTTGAATACCGCTTCCGTTGCCTTGTGCGATGTAAGCGGTATTGCCGTGAAAGCAGGGTAGTAAATCTGAACAATAGTGTCAGGTTGCTTTCTGTTCAGGCGCTAAAGCTCATACAACGGTTGATGTCTATCACGACATGAAGTGTCGACAACGATGCACAGTGTCTGTAACGGCATTAAGAGTATCTGCAACACCTCAGGGGTGTCTGTGATACAGGTCAGTAGATGACCATAAAAGTTGAAAATTTATTGGTTTTGACAGGGAGCCACCCGCTCTCGAACTAACCTACTATGGCCAGGCGACGCCGCCTGAAGTCAAAAACAGGTAACCAAGCTGGGGAACGCTGATGGCATACTCGTATACAGAGAAAAAACGCATCCGCAAGGACTTCGGCAAGCTGCCGAGTGTCATGAATGTGCCGTATCTGCTGGCGATTCAGCTTGATTCATATCACAAGCTGTTGCAGTCAGATAAAGAACCGGCAGCCAGAGAAGATATCGGGCTGCACGCAGCCTTCAAATCCGTCTTTCCAATCGTAAGCTATTCCGGCAATGCCGCCCTTGAATATGTTAGCTACAGACTGGGTGCTCCTGCGTTTGATGTCAAGGAATGCCAGCTCAGGGGTGTCACTTACGCAGTACCTCTGCGGGTCAAGGTGCGCCTGATTATCTACGATAAAGACTCCGCTAACAAGGCAATCAAGGATATCAAAGAGCAGGAAGTGTACATGGGCGAAATTCCGCTCATGACCGATAACGGTACCTTTGTTATCAATGGTACAGAGCGTGTTATCGTATCTCAGCTGCATCGCTCTCCGGGCGTATTCTTTGATAATGACCGGGGTAAGACTCACTCCTCCGGTAAGCTGCTGTATTCTGCCCGTGTTATTCCTTACCGTGGTTCATGGCTGGACTTTGAGTTTGATCCAAAGGATCTGCTGTATGTCCGTATCGACCGTCGTCGTAAGCTGCCTGCCACCATCCTGCTGAGAGCCATCGGGCTTTCCAATGAAGAAATTCTTGATAATTTCTTTGATTTTGTTGAATTCAACATTGGCGCTGAAAATGTCAGCACCGAGTTTGTTGCCGATCGTCTGAGAGGCGAGGCGGCCAGCTTTGATATCTACGATAACGACGGTAACGTTGTTGTAGAGCAGGGCCGTCGTGTCACTGCACGACACCTCCGTGACCTGCAAAAAGCCAACATCAAGAACCTGGAAGCGCCGGTAGATTATATCTATGGCCGTGTTCTGGCGAAGACTGTTATTCACAAATCTACTGGTGAAATCATTGTTGAGTGCAACACTGAGATCACCCCTGACGTTTATGAAAAACTGCTGTCTGCCGGTATCAAAACCGTAGAAACGCTGTACATCAATGAGCTGGAGTGTGGTCCGTTCATGTCTGACACCCTGCGTGCAGATACCACCACCAACCGTCTGGAAGCGCTCGTTGAAATCTACCGCATGATGCGTCCTGGCGAGCCGCCAACGCAGGATGCTGCTGAAGCCCTGTTCCAGAACCTGTTCTTCTCCACCGAGCGTTATGATCTGTCTGCCGTCGGTCGAATGAAGTTCAACCGTCGTCTGGGACGTGATGAAGATACCGGTTCCGGTGTTCTGGATAACTCCGACATTATTGATGTCCTGCGCATCCTCGTTGATATCCGCAACGGTAAAGGGATCTGTGACGATATCGATCACCTGGGTAACCGTCGTGTACGTTCCGTGGGCGAAATGGCTGAGAACCAGTTCCGTGTCGGTCTGGTACGTGTTGAGCGTGCCGTTAAGGAACGTCTGAGCCTGGCGGAGTCCGAAGGCCTGATGCCGCAGGACCTGATCAATGCCAAACCGGTAGCGGCGGCGATCAAGGAGTTCTTCGGTTCCAGCCAGCTGTCCCAGTTTATGGACCAGAACAACCCGCTGTCCGAGATTACTCACAAGCGTCGTGTATCTGCGTTGGGCCCGGGTGGTCTGACCCGTGAGCGTGCCGGCTTTGAGGTGCGTGACGTACACGCGACTCACTACGGTCGTGTCTGTCCGATCGAGACGCCTGAAGGTCCAAACATCGGTCTGATCAACTCGCTGGCAACCTATGCCCGTACCAACGACTATGGCTTCCTGGAAGCGCCATATCGTCGCGTTGTTGATGGCCAGGTCACTGATGATGTGGATTACCTGTCTGCTATCGAAGAAGGTGAATACGTTATCGCCCAGGCTTCTGCGGCCATGGACGAAAAACGACAACTGACGGAAGAGCTGGTTGTTGTTCGTTACCGTGGTGAAGCCACCCTGATGAGCCCGGATAAAGTCCAGTACATGGACGTATCCACCAAGCAGATGGTTTCGGTTGCGGCCTCTCTGATTCCATTCCTTGAGCACGACGACGCTAACCGTGCCTTGATGGGATCGAACATGCAACGTCAGGCCGTACCAACCCTGAGAGCAGAGAAGCCTCTGGTGGGTACCGGTATGGAGCGTAACGTGGCTTCCGACTCCGGTGTCTGTGTGGTTGCCCGTCGTGGCGGTGTGATCGATACCGTTGACGCAGCCCGTATCGTGGTGCGTGTGAACGATGATGAAGTGCAGCCAGGTGAGGCCGGTGTTGATATCTACAACCTGACCAAATACACCCGTTCTAACCAGAATACCTGTATTAACCAGCGTTCCCTGGTGAAGGCGGGCGATCAGATTGCCCGTGGCGACATCATGGCGGACGGTCCGTCGGTGGACATGGGTGAACTGGCGCTGAGTCAGAACATGCGCGTCGCGTTCATGCCCTGGAACGGATACAACTTTGAGGACTCCATCCTCATCTCTGAGCGTGTCGTTCAGGAAGACCGCTTTACCACCATCCACATCCAGGAACTGACCTGTGTGGCCCGTGACACCAAGCTGGGTTCCGAAGAGATCACTGGCGATATTCCCAACGTTGGTGAGTCCGCCCTGAACAAGCTGGATGAAGCCGGTATCGTTTATGTGGGTGCAGAAGTGGGCGCTGGTGACATTCTGGTGGGTAAGGTGACGCCAAAAGGTGAAACCCAGCTGACGCCGGAAGAAAAGCTGCTGCGTGCCATCTTCGGTGAGAAGGCATCCGATGTTAAGGATACCTCTCTGCGTGTGCCGACCAGTGTCAAAGGTACCGTTATTGACGTGCAGGTCTTTACCCGTGATGGCGTAGAGAAGGACTCCCGTGCGCTTTCTATTGAAAAGGCGCAACTGGATGAATACCGCAAGGACCTGAATGAAGAGTTCCGTGTGGTTGAGCATGACACCTTCGCCCGTCTGCGTGGTGCCCTGCGTGATCAGCCGGTGGTTCGCGCCCCGGGTCTTGGCAAGGGTGACCGGATCAGCGACAGCTATCTGGATGGCCTGGAGCACGAGCAGTGGTTCAAACTGTCCATGGAAGACGAAGCACTCAATGAGATGCTGGATCTGTCCAGAGAACAGCTGAAAGAGCGTCGTGCCCAGCTGGATGAGCGCTTCGAAGACAAGAAGAAGAAGCTCCAGACTGGCGATGATATGGCCCCTGGCGTGCTGAAGATCGTCAAGGTCTACCTGGCCATCAAGCGTCGTATCCAGCCTGGTGACAAGATGGCGGGACGTCACGGTAACAAGGGTGTTATCTCCGTCATCATGCCGGTAGAAGACATGCCGCACGATGAAGAGGGTAATCCGGTTGATATCGTACTGAACCCTCTGGGTGTACCATCGCGAATGAACGTTGGTCAGGTGCTGGAGACTCACCTGGGTGCTGCGGCCAAGGGCCTTGGCGTCAAGATCAACCGCATGCTGGAAGCTCAGCAGAGCATCGCGCAACTGCGCAAGTTCCTGGACGAGGTTTACAACGGTATTCCTGGTTCCAGCCCGGTGGAAGTTGACTCCTTCAGCGATACCGAAGTGCTGGAACTGGCCCGCAACCTGCGTGGCGGTGTCCCGATGGCAACGGCGGTATTTGACGGTGCCAAAGAGACCGAGATCAAGCGCCTGCTGCGCCTGGCGGACATGAACGACAGTGGCCAGGTCAAGCTGTTTGACGGTCGTACCGGCGAATCCTTTGAGCGTCCGGTCACCGTTGGCTACATGTACATGCTCAAGCTGAACCACTTGGTAGACGACAAGATGCACGCTCGTTCTACTGGTTCTTACTCTCTGGTTACCCAGCAGCCTCTGGGTGGTAAGGCACAATTCGGTGGCCAGCGTTTCGGGGAGATGGAGGTCTGGGCACTGGAAGCTTACGGTGCTGCCTACACTCTGCAGGAAATGCTGACTGTGAAGTCCGATGACGTCACTGGCCGTACCAAGATGTACAAAAACATCGTGGATGGCGACCACAGAATGGAAGCCGGTATGCCGGAATCCTTCAACGTACTGTTGAAGGAAATCCGCTCACTGGGCATCGACATCGAACTGGAAACCGAATAACGAACGTGTGGCCAGGGTGCCTGCTCTCTGATAGAACAGCAGGCACCTTGCACCGCGAGGAGATACGATCTTGAAAGACTTATTGAATCTGCTCAAGACACAGGGCCAGACGGACGAATTCGACGCTATTCGGATTGCGCTGGCTTCACCGGACATGATCCGGTCCTGGTCATACGGCGAAGTGAAAAAGCCGGAAACCATCAATTACCGTACGTTCAAGCCTGAGCGTGACGGTCTGTTCTGTGCCAAGATTTTTGGCCCGGTCAAAGACTACGAGTGCCTCTGTGGCAAGTACAAGCGACTGAAGCACCGTGGTGTTATCTGTGAGAAGTGTGGTGTTGAGGTTGCCCTGGCCAAGGTGCGTCGTGAGCGCATGGGTCATATTGAGCTGGCCAGCCCGGTGGCCCACATCTGGTTCCTGAAATCCCTGCCATCCCGTATCGGTCTGTTGCTGGACATGACCCTGCGTGATATCGAGCGGGTACTGTACTTTGAATCTTACGTTGTTGTTGATCCGGGCATGACCACGCTGGAGAAAAACCAGCTGCTGTCGGATGAGCAATACTACGAAGCCTTGGAAGAGTTCGGTGATGACTTTGATGCCCGCATGGGTGCCGAAGCCATCAAAGGTCTGCTGGCAGATATCGACATCGAAGACGAAGTCAATACGCTGCGTGAAGAGATTCCACAGACCAACTCTGAAACCAAGCTGAAGAAGCTGAGCAAGCGTCTGAAGCTGCTGGAAGCGTTCCATAACTCAGGCAACAACCCTGAGTGGATGATCCTGACCGTTCTGCCGGTTCTGCCGCCAGATCTGCGCCCTCTGGTGCCGCTGGACGGTGGCCGTTTTGCCACGTCTGACCTGAACGATCTGTATCGCCGGGTGATCAACCGTAACAACCGTCTGAAGCGTCTGCTGGACCTGAACGCGCCGGACATCATCGTCCGTAACGAAAAGCGGATGTTGCAGGAGTCCGTTGACGCGCTGCTGGATAACGGCCGTCGTGGTCGTGCCATCACCGGTTCCAACAAGCGTCCCCTGAAGTCCCTGGCCGACATGATCAAGGGTAAGCAGGGTCGTTTCCGTCAGAACCTGCTGGGTAAGCGTGTAGACTACTCTGGTCGTTCGGTTATTACCGTAGGTCCTACCCTGCGTCTGCATCAGTGCGGTCTGCCCAAGAAGATGGCGCTGGAACTGTTCAAGCCATTTATCTTCGGTAAGCTGGAAGCCAAAGGTCTGGCTACCACCATTAAAGCCGCCAAGAAGATGGTTGAGCGGGAAACCCCTGAGGTGTGGGACGTTCTGGCGGATGTCATCCGCGAACACCCGGTCATGCTGAACCGTGCGCCAACCCTGCACCGTCTGGGTATTCAGGCGTTCGAACCGGTACTGATCGAAGGTAAGGCGATTCAGTTGCACCCACTGGTGTGTGCCGCCTATAACGCCGACTTCGACGGTGACCAGATGGCGGTGCACGTACCGCTGACGCTGGAAGCCCAGCTGGAAGCCCGTGCCCTGATGATGTCCACCAACAACATCCTGGCACCCGCTAATGGTGAGCCGATCATCGTACCTTCCCAGGACGTGGTACTGGGTCTGTACTACATCACCCGTGAGCGCATCAATGCCAAGGGTGAAGGCATGGCCTTCGTTGATATCGACGAAGTCATGCGAGCCTACCGCACCAAGGCGGTTGATCTGCATGCCCGCATCAAGGTTCGTGTCCATGAGAAATACCGGGACGGTGAAGGTGTCGAGCACGACAACAAGTTCCTGGCGGATACCACCGTTGGTCGAATGATCCTGTGGGATATCGTGCCTGAAGGTCTGCCTTTTGCCCTGGTTAACCAGGCCATGAAGAAGAAGGCGATCTCCGGCCTGTTGAATGCCTGTTACCGTAACGTTGGTCTGAAAGAAACCGTTATCTTCGCTGACCAGATGATGTATCTGGGCTTCCAGTATGCAACCATTTCCGGAACCTCCATCGGTGTTAACGATTTCGTTATTCCTCCTGAGAAGGCGCGCATCATTGATGACGCCAACGAAGAGGTTAAGGAGATCGAAAACCAGTTTGCTTCTGGTCTGGTCACTGCCGGCGAGAAGTACAACAAGGTTATCGACATCTGGTCCCGTGCCAACGAAATGCTGGCCAAGCGGATGATGGATAACCTGAAGTCCGACACGGTGATCAACAAGCAGGGCGAGGAAGAAGAGCAGGAATCCTTCAACAGCGTCTACATGATGGCGGACTCCGGAGCCCGGGGTAGTGCGGCACAGATTCGTCAGCTGGCCGGTATGCGTGGTCTGATGGCCAAGCCAGACGGCTCTATCATCGAAACGCCGATTACCGCCAACTTCCGTGAAGGTCTGAACGTACTCCAGTACTTCATCTCCACCCACGGTGCTCGTAAGGGTCTGGCGGATACCGCGCTGAAAACAGCGAACTCCGGTTACCTGACCCGTCGTCTGGTTGATGTTGCCCAGGATCTGGTGGTCACTGAAGACGACTGTGGTACCAGCGACGGCCTGCTGATGACGCCGCACATTGAAGGCGGTGATATCGTTGAGCCATTGGGTGAGCGTATTCTGGGCCGTGTGGTGGCAGAAGACGTACTCAAGCCAGGCAGCGACAGTGAAATTGCTGTACCCGCCGGCACCCTGATTGATGAAATGTGGGTGAAGCGTCTCGAAACCATGAATGTTGACGAGATGCGCGTACGGTCCCCAATTACCTGTGAAACCCGTCACGGTATCTGTTCCAAGTGTTATGGCCGTGACCTGGGTCGTGGTCACCTGGTGAACAAGGGTGAGGCAGTGGGTGTTATCGCTGCCCAGTCCATCGGTGAGCCGGGCACACAGCTGACGATGCGTACCTTCCACATCGGTGGTGCGGCATCGAGAAACGCAGCGGCAGACAGCGTAACGGTGAAGAACAAAGGTTCTATCCGTCTGCTGAACCTGAAGTCGGTTGAACGTAAGGACGGCACTCTGGTAGCGGTCAGCCGTTCCGGACAGCTGGCCATTGCTGACGAATTTGGCCGTGAGCGTGAGCGTTACAAGCTGCCTTACGGTGCAATGATTTCAGTGAAGGACGGCGACCTGGTGGAAGCGGGTCAGACGGTGGCCAAGTGGGATCCACACACTCACCCGATCATCACGGAAACCGCCGGTATTGTTGAATTCCAGGGTATGGATGAAAACATCACCGTGAAGACTCAGACTGACGAACTGACCGGTCTGTCCAATATGGAAGTGATGGATCCGAAGGATCGTCCGTCCGCCGGTAAGGATATTCGTCCAGCCATTCAGCTGAAAGACGCCAATGGTAATGAACTGAAGCTGCCAGGTACTGACGTTCCTGCCCAGTACTTCCTGCCAGCGAACGCCCTGGTGAACCTGGTGGATGGTGCCACGGTGGAAGTGGGTGCGGTACTTGCCCGTATTCCTCAGCAGTCTTCCGGTAACCGGGACATCACCGGTGGTCTGCCAAGGGTTGCTGACCTCTTTGAGGCCCGTAAGCCAAAAGAGCACTCGATCCTGGCGGAAATCTCCGGAACCATCGGCTTCGGTAAGGAGACCAAAGGTAAGAAGCGTCTGGTGATTACACCGACTGACGGTACTGATCCTTATGAAGAACTGATTCCGAAATGGCGTCACCTCAACGTGTTTGAGGGTGAGCAGGTAACCCGCGGTGAAGTTATCTCCGACGGCCCGACCAATCCACACGACGTGCTGCGTCTGCTGGGTGTTGGTGAACTGGCTCGCTACATCGTTAACGAAATCCAGGACGTATACCGTCTGCAGGGTGTAAAGATTAACGATAAGCACATTGAGACCATTCTGCGTCAGATGCTGCGTAAGGTAGAAATCACCGATACCGGTGACTCGACCTTTATCCGTGGTGACCAGCTGGAGTACACACGCCTGCTGGAAGAGAATGACCGTGTTAACCGTGAAAACGGCTTCCCGGCCAAGTTCGAGCGCGTGCTGCTGGGTATTACCAAGGCATCTCTGGCAACAGAATCCTTCATCTCTGCGGCTTCCTTCCAGGAGACCACCCGTGTCCTGACCGAAGCGGCAGTAACCGGCAAGCGCGATTACCTGCGCGGCCTGAAGGAGAACGTGGTCGTTGGTCGTCTGATCCCGGCAGGTACCGGTCTGACTTACCACGCTGAGCGTCGTAAGGGACGTGAAGAAGTTGAGTTTGAGACTCCGGCCAAGGTATCGGCTTCTGAAGTCGAGCAGGCACTGTCTGATGCTTTGAACTTCGGTGAAGTTTAATTGCTGATCCGTTAAAGGCCTGCCTTTAACATCCAAAAAAAGCCACCTGACCGGTGGCTTTTTTTTGTCTGTTGAAAAAAAACAATAAATGTTTTGGGACTAGTACATGGTTTCAATGAGTTTGAGGGGTTATTGTGACTCCGCACTCCGTTCGTCCTGAGCCTGTCGAAGGGCGGAAACTCCGGACTCTGATAGATCGTGCCAAGCACCCTTCGACTCCGCTCAGGGTGAACGGAGATTGTACACGTTAAACTCATTGAAACCATGTACTGGTACAGAAAAGCGTTAATACCCGTACACCCCGTTCATCCTGAGCTTGCCGAAGGATGGTGCCACCGCACTTCAACAAGCTTTCACGAATGGTATGGGTATCAGCGCTTAACTGCACTAGACGGACGCTTAAGTCCGACAGGCTCCTGGTGACTTTATTGCTGATCAGCTTCCTGAGTTAGCCAACGAATATTTTACGCATACTTGACGGTGTGTGTAGTTATACAGGGGAACTGGTGTTTCTTCCTAGCACTCTAAATACCCGGTTTGTGTCTGTTATTCCAATAATGGTTGGACTCATCCAGCCACTATGGTTTTCAGGGGATTGAGGTGTGGAAGCGTTAGCTGTCAAAACAGCTGGTTCACGGAATCTGACTCAGCCCGGTCCTGCAGGGGAGGGCGGCCGTTTACAGAGGGCAAGAGCCTGGGTGTGGGATGTCTGTGTTCCTGTGACCAAAAAGCTGTTGCCTGTTGTTGGAAACACTTACCGGGAGAACAAAACCTGGTGTGAACGATTGGGAGGGGTGGGGGTGGTCGCCGGTATTGGTCTCTACACCGGTATGATTTCCCTTCCTACGATTTTTTACCTTGGGGGTGGGTTTGCGGCGGGGGCGCTTTACTATCGTGGCCCAATGAAAGAAGAAAGTCATCATAATGTGACGTCTAATGATCCTCCGCCCACTTTGCCCGGGCCATCAGGAGATGGCCGATGCTCAAAACACGACATTGTCGCATTAATGAAAGTCCTTGATGATCTGCTGATGAACTTTTCAGATTTGAATGCCAGGGTGGATGCCTTGACAGCAGAGAGGACAATGGCTGCGGTTAATCGATTGAATCAAGAGGCATCCAGAAAGAAGGGAGCAATAGAGAAAGGCCTGCCGGATGATGTCAGCCTGAAAGAAGCCTTACAGATCGCCTGTGTAATAAGACCTCGCATCTTTCTTACCTTGCTGCATGAGTTATCAGGAGTGAGTTCAGCTGGAGATGATGTGGGTAAAATTGTCAATAAGATTCTGGGGGAGACTTTTCACAACCCATGCCCTGAAATACGTCGGACGCGTCGAGCGGATTATGAACAATTGGCAGACGCTTTTCTTGAGTCAGGCAAAGCGGGTTCCCAGGGTAAAAGAGGGCGGCCTGTGTCTCAAAAAGTGCAGGTTGATATTCTTCACGGGATAACTGCTCCGTGGACCATAGCGGATGAAGGCAGGGCGCAGGAAGTGATGCATAAAATAGATAAAGTCGCCAGTTTGGCACTTTATCAGTGGAAAGCGGCCCGTAAAGATGCCGATGAAGCGCGCTTTCGTTAATTCTTCCAGTATCCGTGCCTGTGATTATTTCCCTGACAGGCTTCAGTTAAATCACCCTCGGTGAGTATGGCCATTGCAATACCTGAAGTGATTTGCGACTGGTGTATAATGCTGGATCAGTTGTCGTTTCTATTTAAAGTTTATTTATGCGCAGACTCGATCTTATTCTTGTGGATCAGGGTAAAGTGTCTTCCCGAAGTCGGGCCCAGCGATTAATCAGTGAAGGCAGGGTGAAAGTCCGGCAGTCAGGAGGCTGGGAAACGCCGGGCAAAGCGGGTCAGAAATACCCTGACTGGGTTGAGATTGATATCTGTCAGGATGAAGCCGATCAATTTGTCTCCCGGGGTGGAATGAAACTGGCCGGAGCACTGGCGGTGTCTGGTATATCCCTGACCGGTGCGACCGTGATTGATGTTGGCCAGTCTACCGGTGGGTTTACAGATTGTGCATTGCAGGCCGGGGCGTCCAGAGTCATAGGGGTTGAGGTGGGTCATGGCCAGCTGGTCGAGTCGCTGCGTCAGGATCCCAGGGTGATCTGTCTTGAAGGGATGAATGCCCGTGCATTGCCTGCTGCACTCCTTGACCATACGGATCAGCAACAGGGATTTGATCTTGCGGTTATGGATGTGTCGTTTATTTCCCAAACCAGAATTTTGCCATCGCTGGTGCCTCTGCTAAAGCAGGGAGGGCAGCTGCTGAGCCTGGTGAAACCCCAGTTTGAGGTGGGGCCCGGCGGTCTGGGTAAGGGAGGAATTGTCAAGGATTCCCGGTTGTATCCAGAGGTTGAGCAATCAATCAAAGCCTGCTGCATTGAGCTTGATTTACAGGTTCGTGGTTATTTTGACAGCCCGATTACCGGTGGTGATGGCAATCGTGAGTTTTTTATCTGGGCTCAGCGCCAATGATCATGGACCCAGTTTCCATACTTTGATGGGCAGTGTGTAGTGTTTGATAACGGTCTTCAGTCGCTGCCAGTGGGAATGCTCCTCTGCCGTTTTGAGAATCAGAACAATCCCCGCTTTTTTCCCGGTCAGCATGCTGTAGTTTAATGACTGACCGATTGCCTCCGGCCACTTTCGGGCAAATTCAATCTCAATGGCGTATTGATCCGTAAGGCAGTCAATACGTCGGCCGTCTTTTAGCCGGTGTTCCACTTTACCATCCATCCCTTCACACCAGACTTGCTGATACCAGGACTCTGATGGCTGTGCCCTGCTCACTGCGGCTGATGCCGAAATGGTCAACGCTAAAATGGAGCCGGTCATTCTGTTGAGTGCTGTGGTCATCGAGTTTTCTGAGGCCTTTTCAGACTGTTTGCATCGGCAGGACCGGGAAAAAAAGGAGATGGCTTTGTGGTTGGAAGGATTTGGTTTTCAGGCAATCAGCCAATTAGAAAAAAAACAACGTTGTGCTAGTTTTAACCACACCCTGTCAAGTAATGATTGAGGTTAGTGCAATGTACTTTGTCAAACTTTGCCGGTTCTGGGTCCCTTCCTTGTTTTTCGTGGCTCTCAATATGTTTTCACCTGGTGCCCTTGCCGACCATGAGGAAGCTTGTGACTGGGGACAGAACAGAGTCACGGCCTATGAATCCGGTTTTCGTGGAGTCCTGCCGCCAACAGCTGATGAATGGAACCATCAGAGTTATGAGGTGCTTGGCAAGAGAGATGGCCTGAAAACCTGGCTGATTCGTTATGACGATCACTTCTACCGGGGAGGTGAGCTGGAAAGTGCTGAAGGTGCCCACAGTCTTGCCAACCTTGGCATAAAAACCGTTTTTGCCATCACCTCGGCTGATAAAGAGCGTGAATGGCTGGAAAGTGAGGGTATTAAAGTTGTTGATTTATCCTTTGACAAGAATGCCAGCCTTGACCAGAGCCAAATCCGGCATATTGCGGAACAATTGAGTGCTCATCCTGCTCCGGTGTATGTGCACTGCGTGGGAGGCACCCAGCGTGGCGGTGTGGTGGGTATTATCTATCGTCTTTCCCACGGCTGGAAACCTGACCAGTCGCTGCTGGAATTTGCCTACCTGGGTGGCTCTTTGAAAGCTAATGATAATACCCTCAAGGCTGTTCTGAAGACATTGTCTTCAGGTGTGCAGCACTGACCTCTCAATAGTCGGCGCGTTCCCTGGTCATTTACAGCCACGGGCCTTGAGAAGCGCTTCCTTAAAATCGACCTCAACATCTTTGGCGAGGCCCGGAATCATCGCATCCGGAGCCTCGCCTTTCATTTTCAGATGATACATCAGCAGGTCATCCGTTACTTCGTGAAGAGGCCCTTTATGGCCAGCTTCTGTGGCCAGGGCCTCAATAATCTGTACCAGATTCAGGTGATCCTGTTTTTGCCACTGTGGGGAGAGGAGCTCGATCAATTCGTTAATTCTGTGACTGCTCATATTTCAGTACTCAAGGTGAAGGTTTGGAGGTGCTTCGCCAGTGTGGCAAGAGCACGAATCATCTGGAACTTTTCATTAGTTCCAAGTGTCTGACAGCAGTCTATCGAACAATTTTTTTTAAGCAAAACGGAATTATTATCTATGAATATTGGGGATGCAGCAGCACATCTTGCCATGTTTGGCCTTAAAACAATGACCACCAATGAAAGCTCGCTTTTCGGCTTCTCTCAGCCAAAATGGCAGAGTTATTCAGTGACGTTCGTTACCGGGACTTTTGGTAGTATCCTGGGCCTGTCGCAATGCGCTCTGGAGGGCTGGAGCCCATCAAGGCGCACAAAGCTTATGCTGGCAGTGAATGTGGCCACTGTGGCCTACAGCTTTAGGGCTATCCAACAAGAGATTGCTTTTCGTGCTGCCTGTTTGGGAGAGTTCAGGGAAACGGGTGTTATTAACCCGAATTGTGACTCCCCTTGTGAGTTGCTTGGTATGTCTGAAGATCAATGTGTAGTGGATTCATAGATGTGTAGTGGTCAAGTACAAATGGATACCTGATTAAGCCGCTTTCCTGAATTCCTGTTGTTCAAAGTCCTCAGGGCTCACGTAATCAAGATAGGAGTGAAGTCTGTGGTTGTTGTAGAACAAAATGTAATCAATAACCGCTGCTTCAACATCTGCTCTTGTTTCGAAAATATAATGATCAGTCCTTTCCCTTTTCAGGCTTCCAAAGAAGCGTTCGGTCACTGCATTATCCCAGCAATTTCCCTTACGGCTCATACTGCAGATCATGCCGTACTCCATGAGCTGAGCCTGATAGTCCAGAGAAGCATACTGACTCCCCTGATCCGAATGGTGGAGTACTGCCGGGCCAGGCCTACGGCGGCTCCCCCACGCCATTCTCAACGCCTCTAAAGGTAATTCTGTCGTCATGCGACTGTTCATTGACCAGCCCACGATTTTCCTTGAAGTTCTTTTATTCGCTGTTGATCAGGCGTCAGAGCTTGCTGCCCTTTGCCAGGAAAAGACATTTCCTTTTTTTCATTCTGCTCCCGTACCCAGCGTCTCAGGTTGCCATCATGGATACCAAGACTTCTGGCCACTTCTGTAGCAGCCTGCCCCTGTTCAACTACCATAGCAATGGCTTTACGCTAAAATTCCGGAGAATAATTCTTGCGCTGCTTTGTCACTTTCTACCTCGTCATCAACTGCACTATTGTGATTAACGAGGTGTCCTAAGTCATTAAACCACTTCAGTTGTGGGACTCTGTCCTATCCCGATTAAGCACTCTGCACCTCATGCATCGTGCAAGCATACAATCACACCTCTATGTTTCATGTTGTATTTCATTAAATATCATTGATTTACAGCAGTGCAGAAATATAAAATCGATAGCAATTAATAAGTTAGCGCGCAGTAATTCCCGATGAATCCTGAAGCACTACAGCCACGAGAGATACAGAAGAGGTAAAAAAATCATGCCCGCACAATTCTTCGACTAA
>NZ_JBLYZG010000067.1:0-24596 GCF_049310245.1 Endozoicomonas sp. ALB115
CTCAGGCTACAAATAAAGGAGGGCAGTGCTTGGGTAAGCGGAGGTGTTCACGCTTACCAGAATTAGCGTTCACGTTTACCAGAATATGCATGCCCGGGAACTGGCACCACTGGCAGGTCATTACCCGGCACTGAAGCTGGGACCCGCCTGGTGGTTCCACGACAGCCCGGAAGGCATGATGCGTTACCGCCGGATGGTGACTGAAACCGCTGGTTTCTATAACACCGTTGGTTTTAACGACGATACCCGTGCATTTCTGAGTATTCCGGCCCGTCACGATGTGTCCCGTCGTGTGGATTGTAACTTCCTGGCATCTCTGGTGTGTGAGCACCGCATTACCGAAGAAGAAGCCTTTGACCTGGCCCTTGAGCTGACCAGTGGACTGGCCAAAAAAGCTTATCGCCTGTAATAGCATTAACAACCAGAGATGCTGCAATGATTAATAAAAAGCTGCAACACGAAAAAATCGTAGCCAATGGCTACGACGGCACCGAGTTGACCGCCGGTATTGTTCATATTGGCCTGGGTGCTTTCCACCGTGCTCACCAGGCGCTGTACACCCATGAAACCATTGCCGCTACCGGGGCGTTCCACTGGGGAATCTGTGCAGCCAACATTTTTGGCGGTCAGGAGCTGGTTCAGGAACTGCAGGAGCAGGACAACGCTTACACCGTTACCGAGATGAATCCGGACGGCTCCCGTACAGTAAAACTTGCCACGGCCATCGCCCGGTCACTGGCCGTTGAGGAAGACCGCAGGCCGTTGCTGGAGATTATGTCGGCAGAGACCACACGCATTGTCTCTCTCACCATTACCGAAAAGGGCTACTGCCTGAACCCGGCAACCGGCGAACTGATGATCGACAACCCGCTGATCGCCCATGACCTGGAAAATACCCATAACCCGAAGACGGCACTGGGGGTGATTGTTGCGGCACTGGGACAGCGTAAGGCTAAGGGACGACTGCCCTTTACGGTATTAAGCTGTGACAACGTACCTGACAATGGCAAACGTGCCCGGGCAGCGGTCATTCAGATGGCAGAGGCGATGGATCAAGAGCTGGCCGCCTGGATTCGTGAACACGTGGCCTTCCCATGCACCATGGTTGATCGCATCGTACCGGCCATGACGGAAGAGAGCTTTGCCGATGTCCAGTCTTACCTGGGCTTTGCTGACAAAGGTGCCATTGTCACCGAAGCCTATTCAACAGACGTCGACTTCATCTTTTCTAACGTTCTAATATACGATTGCAGTGTATTCAGTAACGTTGATGACTCCAGATAGAGGGCATGGCTGTCAGAAGTCCCGTTCTGCTGTCCTGTCTCTGTCTGGCTATGTGCGTTGAACAGATCTTTTGTCTCTTTCTCAAGGGCTTTTTGCATACCTTCCAGCAAGTGAATGGTGTCTGTGATGCGGTTTGCGTGTTGCCGCCTGTCATCTTGCGCAGAAGGTTGAGTATTTTGCAGGCGGTGAATAAGGTCAGAGGCGTAATCGACACCCTGTTTCAGTGGCTGCAATGCTTCTGTCAGATTGGCTGGCTTCTGGCTGACCAGCCTCTCTGCCAGAGGCTTTACTTTCGGACGGGTGAAATCTGCACTGGACAGTAACGTCCGCTTTACCTCCTGCTGAGAGATGATGCTTCGCTTCTTTATCCCGGACATGGCCTGATCGTTTTGTCGGGTAGAGCCGTTGCCGGGGCTGTCCTTGTCCATGATGTGTTCATCCTGAATCTGATAAAGGTATTTGGCTACCGTGTTATCGGCTACTTGTGGAATAACCAGAATTTACAGGATATGGCCAGCTACTTATAGAATTCGATAGTACTACCGCCTGATTCTGAAGGGCACAAAACTGTCATTGTCAGGTATAAGTCAGAAGTCACGTTTTATATATATAAAAACTTGTGCTTTTGTTTGTTATAGCTATTTTCACACTGTGGGATTTTGGCTTCTGGGATCTTTGGTCGCTATTCCTGTCTTAAAAATAAATTGAGATGTTATCGGTATGATAGAATCAGGGTTTCCTTTGAGCCTTAAAACTCAGTTACCAGACAATGCTGTTTCATTAACACCAATTGAACAGTTAAATGGTGTAGAGCGTGTCTTGCAGCAGTTTGTTGATAAACTACCCCATCAAATTGCGGTTGAACTCAGACAGAAAGATACCCTGCGCGGAATGGAAATGAAAGACAGGCCAGGAAGCAAGATTGAAAGCATGGCAGAAAAATTAAAAGAAGGTCCGGTCAGCTTTGTTATTCAATCAAAAGACCAAAATAATACCTCTGATAAATTAATGATCACCTGTTTTTTAAATAAGCCAAAACCGGGTTGCTTTATCTGCAGAAATGATGAAAACATCATGGTTAATGTAAAAAACACGTCAGGTGACATTTATCAAAGTGTGGCGAATGGTTTCTGGATAAGTGGTGAGGGGGAAGATGGGACGGGAAACATTCACTGTCTTCTTGATTTCGGGCAGCGGCGGGTTATGGATTATCAACTGATAACATCAGAATCCACCGGTTCACCGGCTGGCAACTATCAGGTGGTTGATTCAACACTGCAGGTAAACGACTTTATTATTCCGGCAGTGACCCATCTGGAACGTGCCAGTCATGATGGTGGTCGATATGGTACACACAATGCTGTTTTTGCCAACGGAGCCGCTATCCCGGCAGCACTGTTTGAACACGACTTTGACCATTGGAACAGCCCGCCGGAAGCCTACCGCATGTTGTTCAGAAGTTTGTGGGGGGCTCTGAGCCATGCCTCGAAAAATCCGGAGCTTGACCTGCGAACCTTTTTGCATGTCTTTATCACTACCTGTATTGGCTCCGGACTGATTCTGGGCGGGGATGAAGCCGCGGCGGCAATACAAACAGCCAGGGGGTTCCCCAGTACCAGTGTTATCGGAACACCGTCGGATAACCCGGTATTGGAAAGGTACAAATATGCCGGTATCACCCTCAGTCTGGCCAGTTTCTTCGGTTTTCAGACCACTAAGAATGCCTTGGGAGTCAGTAGCCAATTTATTGAAAATCCCACTGAGAAACGCTGCTTAAGTGCGAAAATGTGGGCGATGGAGGTGTTTGGCAGTCAAATTCTGTCGATGCTTATCATTGCTACCGCCATTGCCGGGGGAGAGTATTTTATTACCGGTAGTGCCGAACAAAGTAATCCTCGAAAGCTGTTTACTGACCTGCTTTTAGCACAGACGGTTGTTCTTGGTCTGGGGGCTGGCGTGCAATCCAGGATGATTGACAAAGGTGTGTCTCCGGCCAAGACATGGTTGTTTTTTGTCCTCTTTCGGTTAGCCATATTCAGGAGTGCGGCCCTGGGGGTTCAGGTGATGACCGATCATCTGTTTGCCGATGGCGTTAAACCGGGGAAAATTCAGAGCATTGTGATAGCCAATGTGATTAATGAGCTGATGATCACGATTTTGAGTGGAATGTCTTATCTTTCCGGAAGATCAAAAGCCACGGATGGTTCAGAAGAGCAGCTGATGGCCTATGAACAGGGTATCCGGGAGTCGGCAACTGAGTCCGAATCAGCCAGTGGTCTTGACACTTACGCTGATGAACATCAAATTTCTGTCCATCCATTAAACCGGTTCCGGTTATATTTAAGCCGATCCATTGATGCTGCGCCGAAAACGCTCTGGGGTAAAGTGGCTCATTACTGTTTGCATCGGGATCCGCAGGGTGTGCTGTCCCAAGTGGTCACCAGTCCATTTATCAGTGCACTCTCTGGTCAGTCAGACGCTGAATACCGCGATGTTTTGAAGTTGCATCAAGCGTTATTAAAAGATCGTTCAGTGTCCTTGCCAGTCAATAAACCTGAAGCCAGGGGGCTACCGGTATAATCCTTATTGGCAGCTGCTAACAGAGGCGATGATTGATCATGGATTACGATGATTATTTTCAGGAAAAGTATTTTTCCCTGTTCCGGGAAAGCCCTGGTCTTACCGAGGATGATCTTGCTGTATCAGAAACCGATACCGTTAAAGAAAGAGAGCTTAAGCAGTTTATTAAAGACAATTACCTGAACTCAGAAGCAGGACCCATATCAGGCAAAAAGAATCCCTGCGATATTGATGAAGAGATAAGTCAGGTGAAGCGACTGTTAACAGGATTGCTTGAGTCGGGGGAGATTGACCGGGAGATTGTTCTTGAGGCGCTCAGTTATGGGCTGACAGAAATGGTCGATTTCCTTCACCACGAACCTGATCATCATTATTCGTTCAGTGATCAGGAGAAGGATGAGCTGCACAGTATGATGAAGACGGTTCTGAAAAAGACAGAAACAGAGGAGCATCAGGCCATTTGTGAATCCCTGTTCCCGGATATGGTCAACTATCTTGAGTCGGTGGTGGCTAAAATCAGGACACCAAGGTTCTGACAAGACGCAGAGCCCTCATATGATTTCATTTTTGCTTTCTTTGATCGCTACTCTTATCTTTAAAAATAAATTGAGATGTTATTGGTATGATTGAATCAGGGTCTTCTTTGAGTCTGAGAACTCAGTTCCAGCACAATGATTTTTCATTAACACCGATCAATACTTCCGATGAAGTAGAGTCCATCCCTCAGCAGTTTGCTGACCAACTGCCCCATCAAATTGCGGTCGAGCTCAGACAGAAAGATACTCTGCCCGGGATGGAAATGATAGAGAGGTCTGGAAGTAAGGTTGAAAGCATGGCCGAAAAATTAAAAGAAGGTCCAGTCAGCTTTATTATTCAATCAAAGGGCCAAAATAGTACCCCCAATGAATTAATGATTACCTGTTCCTTAAATGTGCCAAAACCGGGTTGCTTTATCTGTAAAGATGATAAAACCATCATGGTTCATGTGAAAAACAGTTCAGGTGTTACTGATGCAACGGCGATGAGTGGTTTTTGGGTGAGCGATGATCAGGAGTGTGAGGCGGAGAATATTCACTGTCTTCTTGATTTCGGGGAGCGGCGGGTTATGGATTATCGACTGGCGAAATCAGCATCAGTCGATTCCCGGCCTGACAGCTATCAGGTGGTTGATTCAACACTGCAGGTAAACGACTTTATTATTCCGGCAGTGACCCATCTGGAACCTGCCATTCATGATGATGGTCGTTATGGTACACACAATGCTGTTTTTGCCAATGGAGCCGCGATTCCGGCGGCACTGTTTGAACACGACTTTGAACATTGGAACAGCCCGCCGGAAGCCTACAGAATGTTGTTCAGAAGTTTGGGTGGTGCCTTGAGCCATGCCTCGAAAAATCCGGAGCCAGACCTCAGAACATTTTTGCATGCCTATATCACTACCTGTATTGGCTCCGGACTGTTTCTGGGAGGGGATGAAGTGGCTGCGGCAGTACAGACAGCCTTGGGTTACCCCAGTACCAGTTTTCTCGGAACCCCGTCGGACAACCCGGTATTGGAAAGGTTTAAATATGCCGGTGTCATTCTCAGTCTGGTCAGTTTTTTCGGTTTTCAGAGCACTAAGAATGCCTTGGGAATCAGTAGTCAATTTATTGAAAACCCCGCTGAGAAACGCTGCTTAAGTGTGAAAATGTGGGTGATTGAACTTTTTGGCAGCCAGGTTTTAACAATGCTTACCGTTGCCGCCTCCATTGCCGGGGGAGAGTATTTTGCTACCGGCAGTACTGAACAAAGTAACCCACGCAAACTGTTTACTGACTTGCTTTTAGCGCATACCGTTGTTCTTGGTTTGGGCGCTGCCGTACAGTCCAGGCTGATTGACAAAGGCTTGTCTCCAACAAAGGCATGGCTATTTTTTGTTCTATTTCGATTAGCTATCTTCAGGGGCGCTACCCTGGGAGTACAGCTGATGACCGATCATCTGTTTGCCGATGGCGTTAAACCGGGGAAAATTCAGAGTATCGTGATAGCCAGTGTCATTAATGAACTGGTGATCACGATTTTGAGTGGGATGTCTTATCTTTCCGGAAGATCGAAACCCACTGATGGTTCAGAAGAGCAGTTGATGGCCTATGAGCAGGATATTAGTAGACCTGTACCTGAATCCGGATCAGTCTGTTTTCTTGGACTGGAAACTTACGCCCATGATCAGCAAATTTCCGTCCATCCATTAAACCGGTTCCGGTTGAATTTCAGTCGATCCATTGATGCTGCGCCGAAAACGCTCTGGGGTAAAGTGGCTTATTACTGTTTGCATCGGAGTCCCGTGAGTGTGCTGTCCAAAGTGTTCACCAGTCCGTTTATCAGTGCACTCTCTGGTCAGTCAGACGCTGAGTACCGGGATATTTTGAAGTTGCATCAGGCGTTATTAAGAGATCGTGCAGTGACCTTGCCAGTCAATCAACCTGAAGTCAGGGAGCTACTGGTATAATCTGATGCTTATTGGCAGCGGCTAACGGAGGTGAGATTGATCATGTATTACGATCATTATTTTCAGGAAAAGTATTTATCAGTTCCGGGCTAACCTGTCGCTTTGTTCCCAAGGGAGATCGGGGTCTTGCGGGTATATCAGTGATTGGCTGCACTCATGTTGAACGAGGCAGGCGTTACCAAACCTGCCAGACGTTTATACAAGGAGGGGTTTCACAAGAGAATCACTTCTCTGGTAGACGGTGCTTGATCATCTGCCCAAGGGTGAGAATATCTTTTCGAACCTCTTTTACCTGACTCTCCACACCTTCAAGACGCTGATTGATGCCACCAAGCCACTCATTGGTACTGCTGAGACGCTCATTGTTTTCATCCAGCCGTTCATTGGCTTCATCAAGGCGTTCGCTGTTTTCACCGAGGCGTTCATTGGTCTCGTTTAATCGCTCATAGGTTTCATCAACACGCTCATGGGTTCCATCAACCAGTTTGTTGGTTTCATCCAGCCGACCATTAATGGTGTCCAGATGCTCACTGATATCATCCAGAATTTTGTGGGTATTCGTCATTAACTCACTGGTGCGTTCAAAACCGGACAGCGTGGCCTGGGCCAGTTCGGAGACATCCTCTTTAACGCTGGTAACCTCTGCCTGAATACCGGACATATTGACTTTGACGCCAATGATCTCATGCTGGTTTTTCAATGCGATGTGTTTGATATCCGCCATCGCTTTTACCAGTCCATGAATTGTGTTGTAGAGGGACTGGTGTTGCTTCTCCAGCATCTCAACTCTTGTTTCTAGCGACATACAGCTACCTGTCTTTTGTTGTTACAAAGCCTTGTGTTAAACCATTTTGTAGTTAGACAGCCATGCAGCACCCATATTAGAAATTATGGGAAAAAAAAGTGCTATTTATCAACCCGGGATTCAGGCGATGGCTGCTCTAAAGCTATGCACTGACTGCATGATCAGCATAGCAGAGCTTCAGAGAGTCATCGGTTTTATTGATGAGAGAAATAAAAAGAGGGGTTTATAGTGGAATGGTGGTTTGGATTAAATCGGACATGATGCGCCATTAAATCTGAATAATCAGGAAGCGGTTAATCTGACAACAATGAAGGTAAGCAGTGTGTGGCAGATGCACAGGTGTCAGGCATTGCCACACTTTATGATTGAAGAGGGGTGATCTTGACAATAAAGTAAGTAAATTTTTAAAGCGTGTAGAAGATACTCAAGTTTCCGGAGCAGGTAGCATCGTCATTATCTGTTCAATGCTATTAACTATTTCAGGAGCCAGATGTTTAAATACCTCTGCATGGTCCCTTGCTGATGTCTTCTGGATAGCAATCAATATTGAGTTACAAAGCATATCTTTTTCACTCTGAGTAAAAGAGAATGGTTGCTTTTTATTGTCACTCATGTGTGCAACCGTTTTGGTAATAACATCCGAGAGACTGCTAAGCAGTTCCTTTGTTTCAGCATCCTCAGGGTTTGCCTGTTTCGCAAACACCTGGTTTAATCGATTTACTTTTTCGGGTAAATCTGAAGAGTTCATCTTTTGACCTTTCTCCCTGTTAAGATTGCTGGTTTATTTTGCATAATTCAATAGCTCACGTTCATTGGTATGGAAAAAACTGCCCGCCTTGAAATTTATAAGGTAGTACCGGTTTTATCAGTCGCTAAATACGTTTTTTTTATTTGGGTAATATGTTTTATCTCTGATAAATTATTGGACAGTTTTAATGATTTGGTTAACTATTTATGTCCAGCATCACTGGGTACGAACAATCTTTTGTACTTTTTCTGGAGATCGTTAATCTTTTTTACTTTCATTGGGGACATAAGGGTAATTTGCTTCCATGGCCATGATTAGAGAAAAGGCATTTCGTGTGGCTTCCTGCCTTGCCTCTTTGCATTCTTTATGGACAGGCATTCCAGAACGGTAGACAAAACCCTCTTTTTCTCGTTTCATTTTAACCTCGTTTTTCGTTTGATAAAGCTGTTTATTGGTCGTATAAGGACCACCGCAGTTATGGCAATTATGCTCAAACTTTATGAACCCTTCTTTTTCTACCTCGACATTTTTACGCAATTTAAATCTCTCCAGTTGCTCACTGAATTTCGTATCCAGACGTTCATACTCTTTGTCATCCAGAACAGCGAATGCCTTACCCGGTATCGTTCTATTGTTGTCCACTTCCATTGGCAGTTCTGAATCCTCACTGGCTTGTGATGGTTCTGGCTGTCGGGTTCTTTGATGAAATTTTTCCAGCACTGTATTGATGATGGTTTGCTGATGTTCTTTGGAGGTAAAGTCAACAGGCTTTATCCATTTGTTTTTATCAGGAAGCAGTCGTTGCATCAGCTGAGCATACTGGTCTTTCTGGTTGCTGGAAATAAATCGTTGGACCTCTTTGATTCGTGATTGTAACTGTTCCCGCTCAGGCTCTGCCAGCTTGCTTAAAGAGTCCTGGCGGCATAATAAAAAAACAAGCAGGGTCAGCTGATGGGCAACCACACTGAAGCCAGTCTTTGAGGCGTTAATGATCTTTTCCAGCGTGAGTTCCGCTTCATTATCCAAACCCTGTGCTGCATATTTCTCAGGATCTTTGGATTCACGCTCCATTACCCTGACCAGGTATTCTATAAAAGCATTAATGATTAGCCTTGGCTTTAATGCATCGCGTTCCTGGCTACTGATACCGTCCAGCTGGTTCCAGGCAGACACCAGATAGTTGATTAAAAATGCAAAGTCTTTCAGGTTATTCTTAGCCAGTGTTCCTGAAAATGCATGTACCATTAACCTCAGGTTTCGATACTTTCTATCGGCATATAACTCACCGATTTCGTGGTGCGTATTGATAGCATTCACCATTAAATCCAGGAAGCATTGAGATGGGAGCCAGTCCTCGCCATTTTTCAGTGCATCGACCATGGTCATGGTCATGGACTTCATGATGATGTTATTGGCATCACAGGCGGTGAGAGCGGCCCTATTGTAAGGCAGTTTCAATGTTTTGTGGGCAAAATCAATCAGCTGTTTAATAACCGTGATTTTTTCATAAACTTGCATCTCCTTGTCCATAACCGGTAGCCAGGCATTGGCTTTAATTCCCCACTGCATGCCATCCCGATAACGCTGGGTGGTTTCAGGCGTCTCCGGAGAAATGGTTAGATCGAACTGTAATGCCAGATTACTGGCTTTAGCGATGGTTTTCGTCGGTTTTAATGATGCTTTCCACTCCCTGCGATTATACCATTCCCATTCTTTAGATGGTTCTTTAATAAAAATAACCCCCAGTCTTTTTGTGTGTTTCCTGTTACGATTTTTATTTTTGATGTCTTGTTTTAAACGGGTAATTGCTTCGTTCAAATCATCATCGTTTTCAATCTTTTTTTGACCATAATACACATCGGTTAACTCATGTGAGTCACTTGTTATATGACGAAGCTTCATGCTCAATACTTCTTTTAACTCACTTAAGGTGAAGGCTTGGAACGGTTCAACTTTTACTTTTTTTGATCCAGTTCTCAATTCAGTACCAGAATAATTATATCCGGGAGGATATGATAGTAATTTGCCTTTAGCATCACGATAGGTGATGAAAAATCGGTTTTTAGGGGTAGTATGAAATTCGGCGACCCTTCCTTGTGGATCAAGCTGTATCGGGTAAAAGTAGTCTGCTTTGTGTGGAGTGATCAACGTTTTTCCATTGCGTTCGAGCCTCATCATCACCTGATTTTTTACTGACAACTGCTCTTCCCATTGGCCACTGGGTTCGATAACAATGGGTTCCACCGGTACGCAGCCTGACACATCCTCGGGGGAGTAGATCATTACCCGTTCAAATATTTCGCCATAGGAGCCTGCTGCAGGAAAGTCGTACGCTGTGGGCTCGATGAGGGAAAATTGCAGACGGTCAAACTTTTTCTGGTAGATCATTTCCGGGTCAACATCGAATGACAGTGAACTGTTGCTACCTTTGGCCCGTTGGTTGACGGACGCGATCTCCTTTGCAATATGACGCTTCAGACGTTCAAGCCCTTCGGACCCTGAAAACATTTTTATCTTGTCCCGATGAAACTGATTGGAATAAATCATGGGTAGATGAAGGGTTTTGGGATCTGGATAGTTCAGTGCGTAACCTGTTCCTTCATCCCAGAAGTCGGTGTCCATAATAAGAAAATTCATCACATTCATCATTTGTTGCACCCGGTCAAAATTATAGCTGCTGTATTTTGCAGCATCTTCTCCTTTCCAATAATCCGGACAGGCAGAGTGCGGAATGATCTGGGCAAGGCACAATTCTCCATCAAACAGATGAGCAACCGGCGGAGCCAATAGGACTTTGACCGATGGCCCTTCATTGTGCTTATCAGTATTGTTGAAATCGAATTCAACCTTGTAGCAAGCGCCTTCCCACCAGCCAAAAGGGGCAACAAATTCAGCGCTCACTTTCATGGCATTGTCATCGGGAATGGTCAGGGCAAATTTTCCGGGATAGTGCTGGTCCATAAAGGACTGTATATGATCCCTGGCAAGGCCTATCTCCAGTTGCAATCTTGCGCCATTCACACCTGGATTGAATCGCTTGAACGAAGCTTCAGGGTAATCATAAGAAGGGGCTTTTGCTGTCGGGGTTAGCTCTCTTTGCAGGGTATTGACAACCTCACAATTATTGACAGAGTAATCATTCAGGGAGAGTCTCTGATCAGACGGCCCTTGCTCCAACTGATCCATCGGCTCATGGGTTGGCGGTATTCTGCGGATATTGCTGCCATTTCTGCTGGCAGGTGAGCCGACGGACTCGTCGTCAGAAAAAGAATCAATGGTACGTTTAGTCGCCGGGGAATTAATGGAATCCATGTTTACTTCCTTATTCTGTTGGTTAGAGTTATGAAGTTTATTGGTTAAAAGTTAACTGAAATGACATAGTTAAATAATTATTACAACCAGGCCACAA
The DNA here is from genome assembly GCF_049310245.1 of Endozoicomonas sp. ALB115. NCBI lineage: Bacteria > Pseudomonadati > Pseudomonadota > Gammaproteobacteria > Oceanospirillales > Endozoicomonadaceae > Endozoicomonas > Endozoicomonas sp. ALB115. The sequence goes on from NZ_JBLYZG010000067.1 coordinate 11,315, forward strand.
ATGGTTTATAGGACTCTTGTGTCTTATGGTCAGTTAAAACCATTTCCAGAGAATGAATCATTGTGTCTACCTGTTCTTTCTTTTTCTTCAGTCTGTCTAGCCGCTGTTTCTTTTTCAAAAGTTCGCGATCATGTTCACCCGCTGCCATCATTTCAATAACATTCATATCATCAAAGCTGACAAGCTCTGGTGTTTCAATATAGAGATCAGTAATTTTACGTGCCAGATTTTGAGGGATGACTTTTAATTTTTCCAATACGGATAATTGAGCATCGTGGGGTTGAAAAGACAGAAAAAATATCATCTGACGAAAAGCGTAGGCAATATTTTTATGTTCCTGCAACCTTATCTTATCAGGATTGGCCGGGTTATAGCGTACACATTTGATCACTATCCAGCGGGCAATCTTGTGGTTCAATGTCTTACCACTCTCACTGCTAAACAGTTCAGGCAAGTCTAAAGCATTGGTCAATGCAGTCAACGTGGCCAGGTTATGCGTGGTGATTATCTGTTGCCATTCAATGATCTTGCCATTTTCAAAAGTTGCGTAATCCCTCCACCCGCGGCTTTCTTTGGTTACACCACTTTTTTGCTTGCACAGATAATAAAGGGCATCCGGCGTTTTAAGGTTGGCAATGCTCCTGTAATCAAGTCCGTAATATGTTTCATAAAGGGTTCCCTGCATCAGGCTGGCTGCCTGTTTGGCAGCCATGAGGAATTTATCAGAGAATCTATGCATGAATATATCGGCTGCAAGCTCTTCAGTGAGCGGAGGCTCTAAAGAGAGTTCTGGAAGTTCTTCGATCATTTGACCCAGGGATTTGATAAATCTATTGGGCAAAATGGTCTGGGGAAAATAGGTAAAGACTTGAGTCACCATATCAGTTAAAAGCTTTTCTGCGTTCTTGACTCTTTTGTCCTGCTCAAAGGGGGTGATTGCCTGTAAATGTTTTACCCAGGGCAGTTCATCCATCCGGACCTGATGTTGAAGATTCAGCAGAAGGACAGATCGTCGTTTGAAGAAAGCCTGTGTCACTTGTGCGAACAAGGCGGCCAGGCTGGGGTCAAGTATGCTGTCACTTTTGACAATGGCGGCGATGTTCAGGTATTTGCTGGCCAGTACTTCAGCAGAGGTGATATCGCCCCGTTCAAGCAGCTCAATCACTGGTTTTGACTGAATTGCTGCCAGTAATTTCTTTATCGGTTTGGGCAATCCTGCTGTGTCCATGTTCAGGTCCTGTGGTTTTACCTGAACACAGTCTTTTAACGGCTGTAGCTGATGGATCAGGGAATGACCTGTGTGATATCTCTTTTGATAGTGTTCAAGCCAGCCCTGGCGTTGGTTCAGTGCTTGCTGATACCGTTCAGTGTCAGGTAATCCCTGCTTGCGATGGATATCTGCCAGGGTTTTTCTCAGTGTGAACTGGATTTTTTGAAAACCTTCCATATCGGAGGGGCACCGATGTTCTGGCGGGTACGCCAGTAATATTTCCAGTGAACGTTGCAGAATCCGCTCACTGCCACGTTTTCGGGTAGTACGATACATCAATTCGGGGTGTTGCTCTGTTATCTGCTTTCTATCCGCCAGGTACTGTGAGGCTTTTTCAAACCACTCTGTTGTGACCCTGGCCAGAGGCATGCCGCCGCACAGCTCCCCTTCAGTGTTGTAATAAGGTAAATCCCCTTCTACTGTGCCCTGAATCAGTGCCACAAGCCGATCCTTCAGTGGCAGCCACTGATCAAATACCAGGGCATTTTGATCCAGCCGCAGCCGGTTATTGGATTTGTGTTCAGGGGCAGGGCCAAAGCGGTTGTCCAGTTGAGTCAGTACATCTGCCACGCTTCTCATGGCCTCGTCCGTGTTTAATGGCAGGGGCTGTTCGGCCGACTCCGGGAAAAACCTGACCCTTCCCAGATATGGGGAAATGGTTTCAATCAGTTGTTCAGCCTCGTCATCGTGTCCTGACCGGTGAAGCGCCATCAGAATTAACATAACCCCTTCTTCGGGGGTGTTTACACGGTATTTGCCGTTTAGAAGCATGGTCTCGAGGTGGCAGGAATACGGTTCAGTAAACCAGATCTGGTTAAGTGCTGACCTGATGTTTGCAAGATCATCGGGTAGATTGCTGGTTACTGATAGTCCTAACTGACTGGCCAGCTCTATTTCATAGTGACTCAGTGGCCCTCCGGCTGCCAGCTGCCCGGTGATAAAACCCCCGGTCATTACCACGGGTGTTAACCAAACCGGGGTATCAGCAATCGGCGCTCTTGAGCCCGGCTTCAGGGTTCCGTTGATTGTGCCCTGGATAGTTTGCAGTAATTGCTCGATTTTAGATCTGGCACGGCTGCGGTCAACCGGGTCAGCATGTTCTGATGTGGCCGTCTTTCCCGCTTTTAATAACAGACCGGAAAGGTAAGGAATGCCGAAGGTACTTGAGATACTGTCGTATTGATTGAGGCTGGAGGTCTGTTGAGCCGCTGTATTATCTGGCGGGATTAATTGTCTTGAGGCCATGTCAGCATTGCTTATGGAGCTGCCATTAAAGGAGCCTTGGGATGTGATGAAATCGTCAACAATCTGGTCAGGATTTTGGTTTGAACAAGTAAATAATTCCGCAGGATTCATACAGGCTCCGACTTAGACAGATAGTACCAGTAAGCAATTTCGATTCGATCTACCGTTCTTTCTCAGGGATTCGATTGAACGTACACAATTAAGTTCCCTGATTTGGTTAACAACTTAAACACCCTTCAAAAAGCGCAACGATAAAGCAATGAGTGTTTTCGCTCTCGTTGGGAATTAAATCGATAAGGGTGAACTGAAAAGCTATCCTGACGAAAAGCCTCAGCGGGTGTAAATCTGATGAATCGTTTATCAGAAACGGGTAGCTTTTCAGGTTCTGGTCACTGTGCTGATCGGGGAACAGCGATAGCAGTCAATCAGAAAGGTATCCTTTCAAAGTTTAAAGTTTCAAATGCAGGAAAAGATATTCTCGATGCCATTTTGCATTTCAAGTATAACAAGGCGGATATTCCAGCAGTTGCTGCTGTAGATGCCTATAAATCACTGAGTGATCGAGAAGTTGGGTTATTTGAAAATGTATTAGACAACTACCTGCCCCACTTTTTAAGCCAGCAAGACAATACCGCGACTCAACATCAACAGGATTTTTTTGTGAATTTTTCCCAGTATCAGTTGCTTTTGAAGTTAGAAAACATGTTGTAGATAACCATTACCGACTGACCGAGCGTGGAAATGCTTTTGGACTCGATCCCCCGGACAGTCTTAAGTCCGACAGCCTCCTTCAGACTCTTGGGTAGTTATTCCGGGAGGTCGGTAAAATTGAACTAATTCTGGTCTGACTGGTCAAAACAAAAAAACTAATTAATTAAAAGGATTTTAATATGATCCCGTCTACCTCCGTCCAGCTGAGCTGGCTGGAAAATATTCAGTACAACTACAAAACTGCTGGGGTAAAGCCCTGTTCGCTGTCTTCTGCTTTTCCGGCAAATCCAGAACCATCTCAGTCGCCGCAGCCCGGATTTACATCAACACTTATCCTGATTCCGGGCTGACAACGGCTCTTTTCAAAAAAATTGACAGCAGGACGGTGACTTATGGGCCACCGGGCAACTTGCAGGTTCAGACTGCAACACCCGGGCCTGCAGCCCCGGATGACACCAAGACACCGGCCACTACTCAGGAAACAAACCGGTTTTCATCCCCTGAACCGGTTGCCCCTGTACCCAAAGAAGACCGGTTTTTACTCAGCCATCGAATTCAACCACCGAATATTGTTCCAGTAAAATCACAGCCAGAGCATTTGGTAACCAATTCCCATAACCCGGGAAATGAGGATGCATTTGTGCAGCCCGCTGTTCAGAACAGTCCTGAAAGCAGCTCGGCAGGTACTGAGAGCCAACACAGTGTTTCTGCACAGCCTGATACCAACAATACCGATAATGCTTCTGCCGCTCGGGCGGAAAGTGTCGTGGGCAGGCAAAGCCAACCTGAGCCTGATTACCGGGCGAGGTACGGTGGCAAAGGCATGTTCCTGAAACATATGAAGGAACACGGTATTCCGGTACCTGACTTCCGTTGTCTGGAGATTGCACAGACACAGGCTTTGGAAAACCTGCCTGTCAGTGTTGCCACTGTGGCCCGGGCAATACCGGGTATTCAGTCACTCTGTTCCGGCAGTACCACCAGCTTGCATGAGCTGAAAACGCGGGTTAATGCCACCGCTGATCAACAACTCCGCGAGCAACAACTGGCGGCATTATCGGCGTTTATCGCCGGGGAAACCTTTTATCAGCTGGTTAAGGATCACCCGACTGCCAGGGCCATAAACCAACTCTTTGAAGAGCTGTGCCAGGGTCAGCCGGATCAGAAAATCATCGTACGCAGCTCCGGTGCCAGAGAGGATGGCTACGGTGACGCCCAGGCCGGCAAGTACGAATCACTGGTGCACGGTGAGGATGATATTGTTCGCACCTGCCTGAAGGTGCTGGCTTCCGGTTATCGCCCGGAGGTTTGCGCCTCGACCATGCCCGCCCCGATGGCCCTGGTCATGCAACACTGTGTGGACTGCCGGTTTGGCGGTGTGGCAATGAGCTATACCGGCTTTAAAGATAACAGAGTACAAATTGAGTTTGTGCCCGGACAACCCAAAGGGGCGGTTGCCGGTCAATTTGGTATTACCCCGCACCGATACACCATATCCCGTGGCCATAACATCACCCCTGTTTACACGGCAGGCAATGTTACCAGTACGTTTGTACTTGACCCGCAGGGCAACAACAGTGCTGCAGAAAAACTGGTGCCCATTGCTGACGGGCAGTCGCAAACACTGCCAGAGTCTTCAGTTAGGCAGCTTTATAACTATATTGAACAGCTGGAAAACCTGCTCGGTTGTCCGGTGGACGTTGAGTTTGCCATTAACCACCAGGGCGAAGTGGTCATCCTTCAGGTTCGCCCAATGACACGCCTTTGCGGGGGCAGGCAATTTTCCGCCGCCAGGCCTACGGAATTTATCTGTTCTGGCAGGCTGGTGAGTGAAGGGCTGTGCCAGGGGCCGTTGATCCGATTACAGCCCGGTGAGTTCAGCCGTCACATCCCCCAGGGGGCCATTATTATGGCACCACACTGTGAACTGTGGATGCTGGCACCGGAGGTTCTGGCTAAGGCAGGTGGCTTTGTTTTCCAGCAGGGAGGCAGTGGCGACCATGTGGCCATTACCCTGCTCCAGGCCGGTAAACCCTGTGTTATTACCGGTACTGATGAGGCAGCGGGTGAAGGTCTTGAGGGACAGCAAGTGACTCTGGTTTGTGGCCAGTTTGACCAACAGCCCGGTGCTTTTTTACTGGCCGGCAGCCAGTATGAACAGTTTGCAGAGAGTATGTTGCCGGCAGTCAGCGGTGATTTCAGTACCGCTATCGCCTATACCGACCAATGGCAGCCTGCAGAGCACAGTCCAATGAGGGTTGATGAGCAATTCCGGGAGTTGAACCGGTTAAATGGCCTGTTACTCCACTATTTCAGCCGTGATCGTCTATTGAACCAGTGTCTGTCACCGGATAATAATCTGCTGTTAAGCATGTCGCCCCAGCGGGCAGAGGTATTGCTGAAGCTGGAAGAAGAGATTGCCCATCTACTGGCAGATACTGACGCGTTGTTGCTCAGTTATGAACAATATCTGCTCACCGGCGCAAAAGGGAAAGAAACCACCAATAAAATTACTACTGCCCTGGCCAGGCTGGAGGTATTGAAAGGTCGGGTTAACCAGATACAGCAACGTGTGGCAACACAGCTGGTAGCAGTAACCGCGGGGCTGACTACCGCGCAGGAACTGCTGCCTGACCCGGTCTGTTTCCGTCAGTGGCGAATGGACTGCCTGGCATTACGGGATTCGTTGCTGCAGCTGAGTTTGCCAAGGCAAGCGGATGAAGTGGATTCCATTCACGATATCGTCTTTCTGATTCACCAATGGTTTGTGGATATGCTCGGTGATATTGCCGTAGCTTCCGGGCAGGGAGAAACAATTAAAAAATCCAAAAAGTTGACCATGGTTAATTTCCCGTCACCGAACAGCGTTGACATATTCACAGATGAATGTGCAGCAGCTCTTGAGGGATTTGGCTTGGACAATACTGTGTTGAATATGGACGGTGTGTGCATTATCAATACCCAAATTAATTATCACAAAGGCGTCATTGAGGTAATGGAGGATGGACCCGGTGGCAAAGGTAGAACCCTGAAGGTCAGGATGATTGATGACTTCAACTCCAGGTGGCTAGGATGCACGAAACCTGAAGGGTTGGATGGGAAATGCAAGCGTTTTTTTAAGCTGGCGTTACTGATGAATGCAGTGGCAAGCTCCCATCCCGGGCAAAGCTGCAATATTGCAATTAATGAATCAATTGGAGAAATCGTCTGTGAAATTAGCAGGGTACACTCTACTAGCCGGCTCCGGGATCAATTACTCATAGCAATAAATCTGTTAATTAAAAGCCGTAGTGAAGATTTATATTTTTCCGAACTAACGCCTGGCATGCCATCTTTTGATAACTTTAACGGGCTAAGGTTGCATATAGACAGTTTGGATAAAGACGATAACCAGTGGATATTAAAGTCCGTACTTTTTGACATCGGTTCCAACGATTCATGCAAGGAACTGCAAAATCTATTGTGTACTCTTTTTGGTGAGGGGCCACAAAGCAAACTCATCAGGTTTGCTGCCACCCGCGTGCCTGAGTCTAGCCATGAGTTGCCTGAACTTTCTGATGATGATTTCACCCATAATCAGGAATGCATCAAGCTTCTGCTTATTTTGCGTCCGCAAGTGATGATTCCCCTGGTCAAAGCAAAAACGGATTGGCTGAGTGATAAGCAACTGATGTTACCACTGGTCAAATTAAATGGACTGTTGCTTGAATATTTGCCCAGTGAACTAAAGCAGGACAAAGAGGTTGTTTTGAATGCTGCTACCCACACCCCGGAGGCATTACAGCATGCCGATGAGAAGTTCTGGGATGATCCTGAAGTGCTCAGGGCCGCGGCTAACGCCAGCCAAGAACTATTTTTCAACATGGTTCAGGCCATGAGTGGCAAAAAAATACTCAGAAATGCCATGTTACAAGTATTGGATTTAAACATGCGTTACCTTTCGTTTTTATATTGGCGGCCTTACGGTGATGACCCGACAATAATGCTTGGGTTGGTAAAATGTGGTGAATCTTATTACATGTCTCAAGCTCTCTCTGAAACCCTGAAAGATGACACAGCTTTTTTTAAAATGGCGATGGATATTGATCCGAAAGTTATCAAATATGCTTCTGAGCGGATACGTAAGGAGCATGGAATGGTGTAGCTTCAGTAGTAACCCGAATGAAACCCTTGCCCTATCAAACTGGAAAACTCTCCGGATTACTCCGGTCCGGGGAGTCCAGCAGTTCAACATCAGCCCGTCTGTCGGTAGCTTGCTGTTGATGTGTATGAAAGTACATTGGATTGGCAAGCGCCCTGCCAATCAGTTGGCAAGTTGATGACTCGTCATCGTTGCGCCTCAGTACCCGGTAACTTTGATAGCTGCTAACACAATAGAGTGCGGTCAAGGCACCTAGAATAATCATCGCGCCAATAACCACCGCAGAGACTGTTTCGGGCGTATTGCCAGAGGTAGGCGAGCTGGTGTCGTTTGTCCGTAAAGGGGATGTTTTGGTTGAGTTGGTTGTCTGATTAAAGAACGATGTCGGGGGTTCAAAAATCCGGACGGAAGATGGGGTAAAGCTGGTATTTATGGAAGATAATGTTGGCCCAGTAGTAGTCTTAGGGGAAGGAGTTGAGCATGGGGTGTTACTGCATGTTGAGTTGCCACACAGATACCTGCGCCCCAAGTCTTCGCAAGTTCGTTGAGTGCATCCTCTTTCATCTATGTTATATGGTGGACATTCTTTTCTGCCATTGCATCGGATCGCTAAGGGACGACAATTATAACGATACCCACACGGAAAACAGAATCGAAGATCACAACCAAAATGGTGATCTGGTCTGCATTTCCTTAACACTTGGGCCGCCCCGGCCGTCTGCACTAGAGTGGATAATGCCGCCAAAGCCACCAGGCTCTGTTTTAATTCTGGACATAGCCAGTCAATGTCATCGGAACCCATCACCTGTCCTGCGGCAAATTCTGCGGCATTGTGCATCAGGTTGCCACTGGCCTGAATCGCTGTGAGGACAAAGGAGCACAGCCGATTACCGGGCAGAGGACTGTTTCCGTTACCAGCACAAATAAATGTCCCGGAGTTGGCAGGGCAAGCCTGCCTTTCGGCGTTCCTGCCATGAAAGGAAATTATCTGGCTGTTGAATGTATCCCTGGTGTCGTCGTCGGTGCCAGGGCTTTGTGGGCAGGGCTGTGATGGGGTTTGCAACGAGTTTGTCAACATGGTGATTACTCCTGCTGGAAATAACATGTTTCAGCTTTGCAATTCCGGGAGTTGGTCCGAAAATGGCCACCGTAGTACGGATTGCGAGAAACTGAGGTTGAAATTTCTGACTCTCAGGAGAGTAGCAGGGCTATTTGATGAAGGAGAGATTTTTGACCAACTTATCGAAACTGGACGGATGAAGGAGCCACAAGGCTGAATGAGCATTTGAAATTGATGTAATCAGCACTTCCCATGACCTTGATCATTGCTGTGCAGAAATGCTCTGGTATGGGCAACCGAACCAATACCATAATGCAGACCTGCTTCTTTGCCCTGTCCGGTGTTCTGCCCAGGGATGAGGCCATTGCCCGTATCAAGCAGGCGATTGACAAGACCTACCGACGCAAAGGTACAGATGTTGTTGAGCGAAACTTCCGGGCGGTGATCAGACTCTGGAACATCTCTACGCCGTAGAAATCCCTTCAGATATGGCGCATGCCGATTTACCCGGTGAAACGTTTGTAGAGAAGCCGGTAGTTTCTGAGCAGGCACCTGACTTTGTTAAAGAAGTCATCAGTCGTATGATTAGTGGGCAGGGTGACCTGATCCCGGTCAGTCAGATACCCGTGGATGGTACCTGGCCAAGCGGCACAACCCGCTGGGAAAAACGCAATATTGCCCTGCAGATTCCGGTCTGGGATGAAGAGGCCTGTATCCAGTGCGGCAACTGCAGTATGGTCTGCCCTCATGCGGCTATCCGTGCGAAGTTCTACCATCAGGCCAGCCTGGTGAATGCACCGGAGGAGTTTAAGTCAGCAGCCATCAGCGCTCGTGGGTTCCCGGAAACCCGCTACACCCTGCAGTGCTACCCGGAGGATTGCACCGGTTGTGGTCTCTGTGTGGCAGCGTGCCCGGTTCGTAATCCCAAAAAGAGTGGTGATCGCGCCATCAATATGATGGACAAGGAGCCGGTACTGGCGCAGGAAAAACAGAATCTGTCGTTTTTTGAGCAGTTGCCTGTAAATGATCGCCGTCAGGTGGATTTCTCCACCGTGCGGGGTATCCAGTTCCTTGAACCTTTATTTGAGTTCTCCGGTGCCTGTGGTGGCTGCGGTGAAACGCTCTACCTGAAACTGCTGACCCAGCTGTTTGGTGATCGTCTGCTGGTGGCCAATGCCACCGGTTGCTCTTCCATTTATGGTGGTAACCTGCCAACCACGCCATGGTCAAAAAATGCTGAAGGGCGTGGACCTGCCTGGGCCAGCTCGCTTTTTTGAAGACAATGCCGAGTTTGGCTTTGGCTTCCGTCTGTCCAGTGACCATCAGGCGGAGCAGGCGATGCTGGAGCTGGAGGCTTTCCGGGAACTGCTGGGTGCTGATCTTGTGGATGCCATCATCCATGCACCTCAGTTGAATGACGCTGATGTACAAAATCAGCGAGAGCGACTGCAGCAGGTGCAGGAAAAACTTGCACAGGTAGAAACACCAGCAGCACAAAGCCTCAAGGTTGTGCTGGACCGTTTGTTGAAACGTGTCGTCTGGATTGTTGGCGGTGACGGCTGGGCTTACGACATTGGCTCTGGCGGCCTTGATCATGTGCTGGCCAGTGGCCGTAACGTCAATGTGCTGGTCATGGACACCGAAGTCTATTCCAATACCGGCGGCCAGGCGTCAAAATCCACGCCGATGGGTGCGGTGGCAAAATTTGCGGTGGCAGGTAAACGGTCCGCCAAAAAAGATGTTGCGCTGCAGGCCATTGCCTATGGCAATGTTTATGTGGCCCGGATTGCCATGGGGGCCAGCCCGCAGCAGACACTGCAGGCCATTCGTGAGGCTGAAGCCTGGCCCGGACCTTCACTGGTGATCGCCTATTCGCACTGTATTGCCCATGGCATTAACATGACCCACGGTATGGAGCAGCAGCGACTGGCTGTGCGTTCCGGCCATTGGCCTCTGTTCCGGTACAACCCTGGTCGTACAGAGCACCATGAGAACCCGTTTGAACTGGACTCGCTCAGACCCAGTGTGCCTCTGACGGAGTATATCCGTGGTGAAGTTCGCTACCGGGCCCTGAATATTGCCTGTCCGGATGAAGCGGAGGCGATTCTTGACGAGGCCCAGAAAGTGATCAACCGGAAGTGGGGCGTCTATGAGGAAATGGCAACACACAATGCCATGGACTTTGTCCCTGAGAAGGCGTCGGCTGTTCATTAATAAAGTGACCACAGAGACACAGAGTTAATCCATCGTTCCCCCGGGAACGAGGCCCAGGGTGCAGAAATAGCACTCTGATGTCTCTGTGGTGATTGAGGAGTAAAGATGATGGATTTGACCACCAACTATATGGGGTTAAGCCTTAAAAATCCGTTAATAGCGGCAGCCAGTCCATTGACGTCTACATTGAAAAGTATCCAGCGTCTGGAAAAGGCCGGTATCGCAGCTGTGGTTCTGCCTTCCCTGTTTGAAGAGCAGATTCGCCGGGAGCAGGAAGAGGAAGAACGGATTGCCCTGTCCAGAGATGACCTGTTTCCGGAGGCCACCTCTTTTCTGCCTGCCGGCCTGACCCTGGAACGTGGTTCGCAGGCATATCTGGACACCATTCATAAAGTTAAGGCAGCCGTGGGTATCCCGGTGATTGCCAGCCTGAATGGTTGCTCGGAGGGTGGTTGGATGGATTATGCCCGACAGATTGAGCAGGCTGGAGCGGATGGTATCGAGCTGCATATTTATTACAATCCACCCTCGCTGGAAATTACCGGACGTCAGGTTGAGGACGTCTATCTGGACGTCGTAAGAAGTGTAAAAAACAGTGTCACCATTCCGATTGCCCTGAAAATTGATCCATTCTTCAGTGCCTTCGGCAATATGGCCAGACAGTTTGATGAGATGGGCGTTGATGCCCTGGTGATGTTCAACCGGATGCTGCAGCCGGACTTTAATCTCAACAATATGCAAGTTGAAACCAACTGGCCAATCAGTAAAGCCGGTGAGATCGGCATTCCACTGCGCTGGATCAGTGTGCTGCACGGCAAGATCCATGCCTCTCTGGCGGCCACATCAGGGGCCTATGACCATGAAGACATTATCAAATATTTGCTCGGTGGTGCGGATACGGTGATGCTGGCTTCTGCACTGATCCGCAATGGCGCGGACTATGTGTCCGTGCTGTTAAAAGGCCTGGAAGTGTGGCTGAAACAGCGGGATTTTGTCGGGCTGAATGACATGCGCGGGCTGATGAGCCAGCGCTCTGTGGCCAACCCGGAAGCCTTTGAACGGGCCAACTACATTTGTACCGTGGATGGAGCGAGGAAGCACTGACCTGTTGCTTCGTTCCCATGCTTCGATGGTGTTGCAATAGGTTTATAAGCTCTGAACCACGAAGGCAAAAGGGTGCCTCTATTGAGTTGCCTGACATTGCTCAGGCAAGCTCAGAAAAAATCTTGAGCCTTTGTGGTTCCTTTCTTTATTAAGCCTTTTGTTGTTTAAAAAATTTTTTATTGGAACTCGGGGTCGTTTCAGCTGATTTAGAAGTCGGTGGTAAATTAACTGAGTTTTTAGCTGAATTGGCTGACTGACGATACTGCTTTTTGCGCTCCCTTTCGCGCTGGGTGTAAGCGGGATCTTTGCGAAGTTCCCTTTGGCGCTCCCTTTGGCGCTCGACGTAAGCGGGATCTTTGCGAAGCTTCCTTTGGCGGTCCCTTTGGAGCGCCCTTTGGCGCTCGGCATAAGCGGGATCTGTCTGGTAGCGCTCCCTTTTGCGCTCCCTTTGGAGCTCCCTTTGGCGCTCGACGTAAACGGGATCTTTGCGAAGCTTCCTTTGGCGCTCCTTTTGGCGCTCCTTTTGGCGCTCGACGTAAACGGGATCTGTCCGGTAGCGCTTCCTTTGGCACTTCCTTTTTCGCTCCCTTTCACGCTCAGCGTAAGCGGGGTCTGCCTGGTAGCGCTCCCTTTGGCGTTGCCTTTGGCGCTCCCTTCTGCGCTCGGCGTAAGTGGGAGCTTTGCGAAGCTCCCTTTGGCATTCAATTTGTGAAGAACTTTCATCAATAGCTTCTTCGGCTTGAGTTGCAGGCGATGTATACTGTTGAAGATATTCACTTTTCAATTGTGGGGTAATAATCGCAATCGGCGATGTAGATTTAGAAAAATTACCAATGTCCTCTTGATTAGGAATTTGAATAGGTGGATTAAGTTTGGTATCAACATCTGTCGAGTTTTGTGAGGTTGATTGAATACCCTTTGTGAAGGAGTATATCAAAAAAGTATTATTTTCAGGGTCATATTCTGCAACCTGATAATTTTCCAGTGGTATAGCTACTGCAATTGCAGGTGATTCTTTGTAGTTAGTTTGATTTTGTACAGCGAAATCTTCCAACCATTTTTTTTTAGGATTTAAATATCCTTGATTATCTGAACTTGTAGATTGGTCAGTCATGTCATGGTTAGTTACAGGTTGTCGAACTTCAGTAACCAACCGGGAAAAAGCCTGACCTGTTGCACCAGATTCAGCTAAAGGCGTGCCTTGAATATTAGAAGGGCCATTAGGGGCTGGACTTAATTGAGAAGAAGTTGGTTTATCCATTGAATTATCGAATCATTGGATTGCAGCTTAAGACCACGCTTTCTTATAAAAGTTCCTCCCTTTCACTACTCATTCACCATTTGTTTATTTCAACCAAACATAAAAACAGGCTCTTCAGGGATAACTGTGGGTAGAAATCAAAAAATTTGAAGAAAAAAGCACCAGCGGCTGATTTCAGGTATGTCTTTATTTGCAGACAAAAACAAGAAGAAACGCCGCTGATGCTGATAAAAACTATCCTCAATAAAGTTCATAAACTCAAGTCATTTGTTTATC
>NZ_JBLYZG010000068.1:0-24489 GCF_049310245.1 Endozoicomonas sp. ALB115
TGATCCCATCCCGAACTCAGCAGTGAAATGACCGATCGCCGATGGTAGTGTGGGGTCTCCCCATGTGAGAGTAGGTCATCGCCAGGCACCAAATTCTATAATCTCTGAGCATAAAGCTCGAAGATAGCAGTTTAGTCTGAAGACCATAGAGCATTAGAACCACCTGATCCCATCCCGAACTCAGCAGTGAAATGATGCATCGCCGATGGTAGTGTGGGGTCTCCCCATGTGAGAGTAGGTCATCTTCAGGCACAAAATATAAACCCCCGATAGCTTGGCTGTCGGGGGTTTTATTTTATCATGGTTAAAAAATGCAACAGAAAAATTCTATCTTCGCTTAAGTAGCGCTGCGCTTGAATCAAATGCACCTAATTCTGGCCATGGGACATGACCATCTTTGTGAATTTTCTTCTCCACAGTAAATTGATTGTTTGCAAGAGCAATTATTTTTTCCAAAGATGAGTTGTTGAAACTTGTTATTAATAACTGGTTACATTGGTCAGCTGCGGTGTTAATAATTTTCTGTAATCGGGATGTATCTGCCATCAATGAGTTACGCAGAACACATAGGTCCACGGCCTTAGGCCAGGCATGGTCAGGATCAGAGGGGCTACCGACATGGAATTGCAAGTCCAGTCCATGACTCTTCAGTCGTTCGGCATAATACTCAGACTCCTGGATGTTTTTCGGGCTGTCATCTATGCCAAAAAAGTGAACATCTTGTCCGTATAGTTGATGATACCTCACCGCACTGTGGCTTGCACCGCATGCTAGCTCTACTATTTGGCCCTTTTCTGGAACATGTGGGTGTAATTCTTTGAGTATGGTAAAGAAGTCTTCGGAGATTTTGAAACGTTGCTGCATCGTATGCAGGCTGAGCTTTTCAGAACGTATGCTCCATATTGATTGATGGATCCCAGCAGGAGCCATCAGGTCCGGATAAATTTCTCCTGTTATATCATCCAGTAATACTGATTCATGGGCGATGGATGATGATAGATGAGAAGCAGCATAAAAAATAGCTGCTAAATTCTGGTCAGTAGTAATTTGAGCCGGAGTTTTACCTGCAAGGTTAACTGCGGTGATATTAATTTCAGGCTGTGATAGCAGTTCTTTAACCACAGCCCTGTGGTTTCCTTGTGATGCCCAATGAAGGGCTGTATTCCCATTAGAGCTGGTTCCATTGATATCAATAACATCAGAGTTCTTTTTCATGTGCGCAATTAAAGCACCGAACTCTCCTTGTGCGGCTAACTGTCTGAACACTTTATTTATTTCCTTGCTTGAGTCTGGGTCTCTGAGCTGTGAGTGTTCAATATTTTTGCTGCTGTCGCTTTTTCTGACATCATAATCATGCAAAGCTTTTTTTTCGGATTCCACAATAGGACTGGTATTGACTGTGGCTCTTGCTTGTGTTTCATCTTCTTCCTGATTAAGTGAAACCGGATCTGGTTTGTAAGTGGGGCTGCTTGTATTCAATGGATTCATAATATATTTATTATCACTCTTTGATATATATAAAATACTCAGTAATTGATTAATAATTAATGATAAAGTTCACTTTTTTTAGTTAATTAATTTCAATGAATAAGGCCTGATACTTTTATATTGTATATTTTTTCACTATTTTTAAGCTTTAAGAAAATGTTGTCTATATGATCTGATTAATGGTGTTTAACCTTATCTTATGCAAAATTATTCATTAACAAGTCTGTGTTCTGGCTTCACGTATTGATAGGCACAATTTTGCACTGAACAATTTAACTGTCTTAACCGTTAATTATTTAAAAATGATTATGCCTGCTTTCTGTTGATTAGCTTCAGCGTTCCAGCCTTTAGAGCACGCTGATCCATTTTAACTATGTACGGTATGTTGTAAATGACTCCGCTTAAAAAGGTTGTGCCAATAGCAATCATCTTCCTGGGGCTGTTCGGCTTTCCGGAAATGGTGTTTCCCGAAGGTGTCTTGTCAATTTTGCAGCAGCGGGTGTTGGCCATTTTTATTCTGGCAACCCTGATGTGGGTCAGTGATGCCGTGCCAGCCTTTGCAACATCTCTTCTGATTATTATGCTGCTGGTATTGACCGCTTCAAACAGCGCACCTTTTCCGCTCAGGGATGGTCTTGGTGAAGACATGCTGAACTATGTAACTATTTTCAATAGTCTGGCATCACCCATCATTGTCCTTTTTCTGGGCGGGTTCTTTATTGCTCTGGCCTGTGCCAAGTACAAGGTAGATATCAATCTGGCCCGTGTGCTGTTAAAGCCTTTTGGCCAGAAGTATGAAATTGTGATGCTTGGTGTGATGATCATCACGGCCATCTTCTCCATGTTCATGAGCAATACAGCGACCAGTGTGTTGATGCTGACTATTATGACGCCATTGTTGGCTCGAATGGACAGTGAAGATCCCGGATGTCGGGCAATGGTATTGAGTATTCCTATTGCCGCCAACCTGGGTGGTATGGGGACTCCGATTGGAACTCCGCCCAATGCCATCGCTTTCCGTTATTTTGTTGGTGAGCATGCGTTGTCGTTTGGTGGCTGGATGCTGTTTGCCGTACCGATTACTGTCGTTATGATTGCTTTCAGTTGGTGGTTACTGCAAAAGATGTACCCCTCCAATGGTGGCGATCTGGATGTCCGGATTGATGGCCGTTTTGAAAGAGGGCTGAAGCCGTACATTGTTTATATCACTATTGTGTTGACCATCCTGCTGTGGGTGTTCTCCGATGTCCACGGCATTAATGCCTGTGCCGTCGCCATTATTCCGGTGGCTGTATTCAGCCTGTGTGGCATTGTTGATAAGCATGATCTGAAGCATATCAGCTGGGATGTGCTCTGGCTGCTTGCCGGTGGTATTGCCATTGGTACTGCGCTTGCCTCGTCTGGTCTTGCCGGGTTGCTGGTCAGTATGGTGCCATTTGAACAGTTCGATGCGGTGACCATCATTCTGGGCATCAGCGTGCTCTGTATGATTATGGCGACATTTATGTCCCACACGGCCACTGCAAACCTGTTAATGCCCATTGCCATCTCCATGTCCAATTCTGTGGTCAGTATTGAAGAGCAGGGAGGACTGGTTGTGATTGGTACGGCGGTTGCCCTGGCATCTTCCCTGGGGATGGGCCTGCCAATCAGCACACCGCCCAATGCACTGGCGCACGCTACAGGGTTGGTCGATACCAGGGACTTTATCAAAACCGCTCAGATTTTAAGTCCGCTGGGGGTTTTATTGATCTTTTCGGTATTGATGCTGATGACCTGGATGGGCTTCTTTTAATGGGTAATGTCAGCGATGCGTTCTATTTTTGACGTTGAAAGCGATGACAACCCCGAGATCGGAGTTGCCAAATAGTGGGGGGCTGATCAAAAGTAACCCAGCACACCCAGCAGGGTAATCACTGCAAAGATAATCACGACACCGATGGTGCTGATGAACTTGCCAGCCTTGATAAAGTCTCTGCTGGCAACCATACCGGTGGCATGGGCCAAAGCGTTGGGCGGAGTGCTGATAGGCAGTGACATTCCCATGGATGCACAGAGCGCAACCGAGATAACCATAAGGCTGATACCGCCATAATTTTCCAGCCCGCTCAGAACCGTAGCGACTGAAACTGCAATTGGCATCAGCAGGTTCGCTGTGGCGGTATTGGACATAAATGTTGCCATCACCATTGAGACCACAGCCATCAGAAATAACACCACAAAGGTTCCCATGGTGTCGAAGGGAATGGTGTGAACAATAGAGCGTGCCAGGCCGCTTTTTTCCAGGGCATAGCCCAGGGCAATACCACCGGCAATCAGCCAGAGTACGTCCCAGTTAATATTTTTGATGTCGTCGGTATCGATAATGCCGGAAAGGGAGAAAACGATGACCGGCAGTAAGGCGACAGTGTACGAGTTTACGCCATGAATGCTGGAGGTGGTCCACAGCAGTACCGTCGCGGCAGTTGTTGCATAAACAAGGTAGGCTTTTGGCGATTGTTCAAAGGTGCATTCGATTTTAACGGCAAGCTCTTTGATGTTTCCCGGGTACAACTTACGCAACAATACCCAGGCAATCATAATTAATACCACGGCCATGGGGATGGCAAACAGCATCCACTCGCCAAAGGTGATGGCATGCTCGCCGGTTAAATAGCGAAAAGCAATGGCGTTCGGTGGCGTGCCGATGGGGGTTCCAATGCCGCCGATATTGGCGGCTATGGGCACAGCAAGCATAACACCCTTGACGGCATTATCCGTGGTATCAACGTTTGCCAGTAGTGGTGTCAGCAAGGTAAGCATCATTGCTGTTGTTGCGGTATTACTCATAAACATGGAGAAGAAGGCGGTAATGCCCATCAGACCGAGCATCACTTTCTTGTAATCACTGCCAATGGGTTTTAACAACACTCTGGCCAGGTTGATGTCCAGTTTGTACTTCGTGGCGGCAATGGCAATGAAGAAACCGCCAAGAAACAGGACAATAACCGGGGCTGCCAGACTGCTGAGAATTTCTTTGTAGCTGAGCATGGCCTCCGGATTCAATGCTTCCCGGAGAAAGTACGGGCTGGTATTGGACACCATGGTGGCCAGCAGGCCCAGAATAAGTAGTGACGTTGCATAGGCTGGCACGGCCTCAGAGACCCAGAGCAATGTCGCCATCAGGAAAATAGCCAGCACCCGTTGTTGTTCGATGGTGATGTTGGCAATAGGAATAAATTCAGCGGGAATGAAACACAGAAAGAAGAAAGAGGCTGCAATCAGCGACAGCTTGAGAATACGCGACATAGACGTCATTCAACCCTTGAGATGCAAACAGAAGTTTAAAATTCTTGATGGTGTTTATCATGCATCAACGGTGCAGCAAACGTATTGAATCAGGTCAATGAAACATCATTTTCGAAAAGTGAATATAATTCAGGCAGGAGAAACGTTGCAGATTGCATGACTACCGTTGTCAATGCATTTTCAGATGCAGGGCTTGGGTAGTGTAATCGGCTGTCTTGCCAGCCACTCCCGCTCCCACTGGGGGATTTCATCGGCGGGCATGGGTCTGGCAATGAAGAAGCCTTGTGCCTGGTCACAATTTAACTCATTCAGCAATTGCCAGCCTTCGAGTGTTTCTACTCCCTCGGCAACGGTTTGCATATTCAATTTGTGGGCCAGGCTGATGTTGGCTTCAACAATCGCTTTATGGTTTTTGTCACTACAGGCATTAGAGACAAATGAACGATCAATTTTCAGCTCACTGAAAGGGATTCGGTTTAACTGCTGCATGCTGGAATAGCCAGTACCGAAGTCGTCAATAGAGAGTGAGAAACCATGGAGTTTGAATCTGGCCAGTGTTTCCAGGGAAAGCGCCGCATTTTCAATCAGACTGCTTTCGGTAATCTCAAGAGTCAGGAGTTCTGGTGGAATACTCAAATCCCGCATCTTGCCAATCAGCATATCGGGCAGGTCGGTATTGGTGAGAGTGGCTGCAGAAAGGTTGATGCCAACGGCAATGTTTCTGCCCTGTTCACGCCAGGCTCGAATCTGCTCCAGTGCCAGGTCGATCATTTTTGTGGTCATCGGGGTTATCAGGCCAGAGCTCTCCATCATGGGGATAAAGTGGACTGGGCTGATAACGCCAGCTTCCGGGTGATGCCAGCGGGTGAGTGCTTCAACAGAGATCATTCGGCCACTTTTCAGCAAGACCTTTGGCTGGTAGTAAAGCACGAACTGATTGGCTTCAATGGCTTTCTCAAGAGCTTCTTCATCAAAGATCAGCTCTCTGGAGGTGACGGGGCAGGCATTATTCTCAGTCTGTTCTGAACAGTAAAATTCCAGTAATTCTCTCAGACGGGGGCGGGACATTGGTTTGGGGATATGGCCCAGCACCATCAGGCCATGAGCTTGAGCCATATCACTGACCATTCGCACTAAAGCTGCCTCCATGGCGCTGAGCACAATTACGCCCCGGGCAAGCTTTTGCTCCGCCAGGTGGCGAATAAACCGGATACCGTCCATACCCGGCATATCGAGGTCACAGATGACGATATCAACGGCACCCCGGTTTTGCAGAAACTTCAGAGCCTCTTTGCTGCTTTTTGCTGTATGCAGTCTGTCAATATTAAGGCCTGAGACCGTTTGCTCTGCCACCACTCGCTGAAAAGGGTGGTCTTCCAAGATCAGGATACTGAGAGAGGTGATGTTACTGTCCATGTAATGGCCGGGTGACAATGATTCAATCTATAAATTATGGCGTATTGGGCAGTGTTGGAGGTTTTTTTTAGCGGTTATTGGATAAATGGAGCCAGAGTGACAGTTATCAGAAGGATCAAACTTCTGATAACTGTTGGCAAAAGATCAGTTGCCAGATTTTATTCTGGACCACTCGCGGGTGATGTAACGCTTCAGTTTGGATGGCAGTTCTTTGAAAACAAAGAGCTTCTCCATGGTCTCATCGTCTGGGAAGACACCGGGATCTTTAGCAATGTCTGCATCCACATACTGTTTAGAAGCAGGGTTAGGGTTGCTATAGGTCACGTAGTTGGTCACATCAGCAATCACCTTTGGTTCCATCAGATAGTCCAGCATCTGGTGAGCGGCGTCTTTGTGAGGCGCATCATTAGGAATGGCCAGCATATCAAACCACATGGCTGCACCTTCCTTGGGAACAACATAGCGGATATCCAGGCCGTTACCCGCTTCTTTAGCCCGATCTCTGGCAATCATCGCGTCACCAGACCACATCAGGGCCACACAGATATCGCCATTGGCCAGGTCAGACAGAGAGCGGGAGGAGTGATAGTAAGCGATGTAAGGAGAAATCTCTTTCATCTTGGCCACGGCCTGTTTGTAATCCGCCATATCCAGACTATCGCCGGGAATACCGAGGTAGGCCATCACAGAAGGCAGCACTTCACTTGCGGCGTCAAGAAACGCAACACCACAGCTTTGCAGCTTCTTCATATTCTCCGGCTCAAGGATCAGAGACCAGCTATCCACTGGGGCATCCTTGCCGAGCACTTTTTCGACAGCCGCCTTGTTATAGCCAATACCGGTGGTTCCCCAGAGGTAAGGGATACCGTAGGTATTGTTTTCATCAAAGTTGTCTGAGATCGCCTTCATAATGACGGGATCAAGATGTTTCAGATTAGGCAGTTTGGACTTATCCAGCGGCTCATAGACGCCAGCACGAATCTGGGTCTTGTAGAAATCGTGGGAAGGCGAGACCAGGTCGAAACCGCTGCGTCCGGAGAGCAGTTTGCCTTCAAGTACCTCATTACTGTCATAAACGTCATAAACCACGTCGATGCCAGTTTTGTCGGAAAAGTTCTTGACGGTATCTTCCGCGATGTAATCGGTCCAGTTATAGAAATACAGTTTTTCAGCCTTGTCATCTGAGGCCTGGAGTTGGGCAGCACAGAGCAGTGCGGCGACGATGAACGTTCTCTTAATCAGTTTCATAAACGTGCCGTGAGCCTTATACAAGGAAAATAATAGGGAGCGAGATTATATAGCAGTAACATTGTTCTACAAGCCCGTTCCTATTGGTTACCAGGCAGAATTCCGGAGTTATCAGCAGAATATCTGGCAGGGCGACCAATTCCTGCGATAATGGGTAGGGTTGTGATCGGTTGAGACTAAATTGATGCATGCTTTTCGTTCGATTCTTCTGGCCGTTACCCGGCAACACACCTCGGATATGGAGCTACAGCAGGCCTTTCGGCTGGCTCTGGATAACCGGGCCACCTTATTGATTGCCCTGTTTGACCAGAGCCTGGAAACTCTGAATCATCTGCAATTTGTCCCGTTGGAAAAAAAACTGGAAGACCACCTCAGGCAGCAACTTGAGGATGAGCTTGAGCGCCTCAAGACCATGGCCTGGGAGCAGGGGATCGAAGCAGAGACATTGATTGTTCCCGGCCGACCCCGGCAAGCCATTTATAAGGTGATACAAGAACATCATATTGACCTGGTCATCAAACTGGCGGATGCCAGTGGCGCGCTGACTCGGAAACAGTTAACCGGCAATGACCTGGCTTTGCTCAGAAAATGCCCGGTGCCCATTTTGATGATGGCCGACCGGGATCAGCTCCCACAATTCAATGGCAAAATCCTGGTGGCCGTGGATGCTGGCGACCCTGACTCGGATGCCCATGATCTGAATCGCACGCTTTTACAATACGGTCTCTATCTGGCTAGTCAGGAAAAGGCCGCGTTGCATCTGGTCAGTGTCTGGAATGTACCCTTAGGGCGGCGCTCCCTGAAAACACTATCTGATGAAGAGCTCTATGAATTGCAGGAAATAACCCAGCGGCGCTACCACAACAAATTACAGGAGGTCATGCAGGAAGTTGGCGTGACTGAGAATGACGACCAGCAGCCCGTATCCATTCATCTGCTCAGGGGCAACCCGGCGACCGAGATCCAGCAACTGGCCAATGAGCTGAATGTTGATGTCATTGTGATGGGCACGCTTGGACGCCATAAGGAAGGCATTCTGGTGGGGAATACGGCTGAGAACATCATGAACAGTATCTACTGCTCAATACTGGCGGTGAAGCCGGAAGGATTTATCAGCCCGCTGGCAAAAGCTGCCAGCGGCTGATCATCAAACCTGAAGGAAGAGGTCAGGGCTTAAGGCCGCTCATGTATTCAATCGCAATACTGATCTCTTCATCAGAACAATCCATACAGGTACCTTTGGCAGGCATACTGCGAATACCGTTAATGGCGTTGGACAGCAGACTGCTGAACCCGCCAGCGGTCTTCTCTGCGGCTTGCCATGCTGCGGCATCGTCCTTTTTGGGAGCACCTAACAGGCCAGAGCCATGACAGGCCACACAAAACTGATTGTAAACTGCATCGCCACTTCTCGGGCCACTGCTGGAGCTGACTGCTACCCCGGCGGCACTGGCACACTCCTCACCTGCGAGACAGACGAAACCCACAGGAGCAAGACGCTCGCTTATCTCACCACGACTAATTGAATCAAGGTCAGCAGTCGGCTTGGCAAACACCAGCGACGCGAATAGTCCCCCGACTAACAGAATCAAAGCACGCATATGAGTTCCCCTTGACACTCGCTTGTCCTCTTAAGGCGATTAATGGCTATCTTATTTTAGGCGTTGCCAGAGCTGGTAAAAAGTAGCTTAAGACTCACTGATAAGCTTTCGCCTGTGTAGCCGAATTATTCTGGGCAATGGGATTATAGAACAATTGGTATCCCTGAAACAGGGGTTTATATATCGTGGGTTTCGGTAATTACTATGGCTTGTCATTGTGAAGCACTCGACCGGGGCTTGAACAGCCTGCTGAGCCAGCTCACGGAATGCAGATGATGGGAGCAGGTTATTAAAAGGAGACTGAGATGCTTTTGATATTGGCACCAGACAGCAGCAAAAAAATCATAGACAGCCCGAGGGCGGATCAGTATTATTGGCAACCGCTGGAGCCGCTGTCTGCTGCTCTGGAAGTGCACCCGTAGCTCAGCTGGATAGAGCGCTGCCCTCCGGAGGCAGAGGTCAGAGGTTCGAATCCTCTCGGGTGCGCCAGTAAAATCAATGTCTTATCTCCTATTTTCTCTTCGTTAAAAGCACTTAAATTTCTTTTTCCACTACATTTCCAGTAACAAGTGGAAACAGCAATTCTAGACTACTGTTCAGAGCCCTACCCTTTTTTATTCTTGCAACTCACGTCCGCTGACTTATAGCCGTTTAGTCTTTAGTTCAGGGATTGCATGGTATGATGATCTCAATGCCATCAAGGATGATTGCCATGAATGACAAACAGCGCCGTTTCGTTGATGAGTACCTGATTGACCAGAACGCGACCCGAGCTGCCATTGCCGCTGGCTATAGTCCCAAGACTGCCAGAGCTCAGGGTTGTCGCCTGTTAACAAATGCTGACATTGCCACCGAAATTCGGGTGCGTCAGGGTAAGCTCAGTCGTGAGCTGAATATCACTGCTCGGGACAAGCGTACCAAGCTCTGGGAGATCGCGCGGTTCTGTGGTGAAGTGATCGAAACGCCAGAGGGTGATTTACGGATGCGAAACCCGAGAGCTGCCACGGCCGCCATTGCTGAACTGAATAAGATGGACGGTGACTATCAGCAAAAGGCTCAGGAAGAGAGCCGTATTAACTTTATCCAGATTTTCGATTCGGAAGATCCGCCCTGAAGGTCATGTTGAACAGGTCCAGGACAGCAACTGGCTGAACAGTGAGTATTAAATGAAATAGGGTGGGGAAGTACCCCGTATGCCGGACCTGACACCCACGCCTGCCAAGTCAGCAGTCGAGGGGTAATGCATGCACACTTTGCCATTGATAACTGGAGGGGGGGGATAAATCATCTACCCATACTTTGGCAGCCTTTCTTATATCGCTATGGCTGAAAAAAAATTTTGCGGAATCCCCCTGCCAATAACACAGGCCTGGTAGCCTGGTCACTGTCACCCTCTATTCAGTTAGCATATTTCGGTATGGAATATCGGGGCAGCCTGAGGATACAATATTTTTCTTTGTCGTCTATTTTCCTGCCTTTATCGCTTGGCAGGCACTCTGATTATAAGATGGTCAGCCATGCAGAAGTCATTGAACTTTGAAATGCTGCGCACCCATTGGCCGGAACTGGCCAACTTGGGCAGTAAGGCAGAAGAGTATGTCCACACTGATCCTGAGAGCTGTCTGGTCAAGCTCCGGAACTACCTTGAGTTGATTATCCGGTGGCTTTACCGTCAGGAGCGTTTGCCCGAAGGGTACCGTTCCAGCCTCTATGACCTGATGAAGGCGGATGCGTTTAAAAGTGCGATTCCCGAGGCCATTCAGGTGAAGATGGATGCCATTCGCATTCATGGTAACCGGGCTGCTCATGGTGATGCGGTCAAAGTGAATGATGCCCGGTGGCTGTTGAAAGAGGCCTTCATCATGGGTGCATGGATTTACCTGCGTTATGCCAATGGGCATGCAGACGACATCGCAAAATTCCAGTTGCCCCAGGCTTCATCGGATCAGACGGGTAGCGAGCTGACCAAAAAAGAGCTGGATCAGAAACAGGCCCAACTGGAGAAAGCCAGGGAAGAACTCGAAGCTATCCAACAACGGGAAATGGGTATTCTCCGTGAGTTGCAGCTACAAAAAGAGAAGGCCGAAGAGTTCCAGCAAAGGATGGAGGCCCTGCGCCAGAAGAATGAGCAGGCAGCCAACATTCTGGAGCTGGATGAAGCCGAAACCCGCCGTCGCCTGATCGACTCCCGCCTGATCGCTGCCGGTTGGGATGTAGCAGAGGGTATCAAGGACTCAGCTCAGGTCACCCAGGAGCATCCGGTCAAAGAGCAACCCACCAACAGTGGCGATGGTTACGCGGACTATGTGCTTTGGGACGATACCGGTAAACCGTTAGCTGTCGTGGAAGCCAAGCGTACCCAGGTGGCGGCAGAAAAAGGTCGTACCCAGGCCAAGCTCTATGCCGACTGGCTGGAAAAGCAGTACGGTCAGCGCCCTGCGATCTTTTATACAAACGGCTACGATATTTACCTCTGGGATGACCACCCAGCCCGAAACTATCCACCGAGAAAACTCTTTGGTTTCTACAGCCCTGAAAGTCTGGCCTACCTGGTTCAACAACGTACGGGCTGTCGACCGTTAGCAGAAGTGCCGGTTGACATCCATATTGCCGGTCGTCTGTATCAGTTGGAGAGTATTGCCCGAGTCGGTGAACGCTTTACGGATAAACATCGCAAGGCCCTGATTGTCCAGGCTACCGGTACCGGTAAGACCCGTGTTGCCATTGCGTTGACCAAACGGCTGCTCGATGCCCGATGGGCCAAGCGGGTGCTTTTCCTCTGTGACCGAAAAGAGCTACGTAAGCAGGCACGGAATGCATTTAATGAATTCATCCGTGACCCTATCTATGTGGTAGGTCGAACGGATAAAAAGTACCAGGACACCTCCCGCATCTTCATCTCTACCTATCCCGGAATGATGAACATTATGGATCGGTACGATGTGGGCTATTTCGACCTGATCATTGCGGATGAATCCCATCGTTCCATCTATAACGTTTACGGGGACCTGTTTAAATACTTCGATGCCCTTCAGGTTGGCCTGACCGCAACGCCCGTGGATATGATCGGCCACACCACCTACGGCCTGTTTGGTTGCGAAGGCCGTATACCCACCTATGAATACTCACTGGAAGCGGCGATAAACGACAATCATCTGGTGCCCTTTGAGGTCATTACCCACACCACGCAATTCCACCGTGAGGGGATTAAAAAAGACAACCTCAGCAATGAACAGATTGCCCAACTGGAAGCGCAGGGCATCGACCCGAACACCCTGGAATTTGATGCCAAGGTCATTGATAAGGCGATCTATAATCGGGACACCAATCGGGCCATTATGCGCAACCTGATGGAGCATGGTATCCGGGACCGGGATGAACAGCTTCCGGGCAAAAGTATTGTCTTTGCCCGCAACCATCAGCATGCGGTTCTGCTGCAAAGCGTTTTTGATGAGATGTATCCGCAGTTTGCCGGTAAGTTCTGTCAGGTCATCGATAACTATAACCCGAGGGCAGAACAACTCATTGAAGATTTTAAAGGCGGTGATCTTAGCACCAACAAAGAGCTGACCATTGCTATTTCGGTGGACATGCTCGACACCGGTATTGATGTGCCGGAAGTGGTCAACCTGGTGTTTGCCAAGCCGGTGAAGTCCAAGGTGAAATTCTGGCAGATGATTGGCCGGGGGACTCGCCTTTGCAAAGACCTGTACGGGGCAGGGAAAGACAAGGACAAATTCCGTATCTTCGACCACTGGGCCAACTTCGAGTACTTCGAGCAGGAGCCGCCCGAGGTGCAGCCAACCACCGGCAAGCCACTGGCACAGAAACGTCTGGAAGCCTGGGTCGAACTGGCCAAAGCGGCACAGAAAAAGTTTGAACAGGGCAGTCTGGCCATCATTGCCAAACAGCTTCATGAGCAGGTGTCTGCACTGGATGAAAAATCCATTGCCGTTCAGGAAAAGTGGCAGATCCGTGCCCGGCTGAGTGACCTGAAACGGTTGGAACAGTTTGCTCCCCAAACCCAGCAGCAACTGCTGGATGACATCGGTCCTCTGATGCAGTGGGTGGATGTCAGGGGGCAGGGGAATGCCATGCGTTTTGATCTGGATATGATTACCGCCCAGACTGCCCTGTACACCAACAAAAGCGGACTGGAAAAACAGTGGTCCATCGTTACCCAGAAACTGGATCAGCTACCCCCGCATCTGGCTCAGGTCCAGCAGCAGGGTGACATCATTAACCAGCTACGGGACCTGGACTGGTGGCACAACGCCAGCTTTGCCGAACTGGAACATGCCCGTACCCGCCTCAGGGGGATCATGTACCTGATGGAGGGCGACGTAACTCCGCCACCCACACCCCCCGTGGAAACGGATATCCGTGAAGACCAGGGCAAGTACGAGGTCAAACGGCGGGAGACCAATATCAAGTCGGTGGACTTTAAGCTCTACCGTCAGCAGGTTCAGGGCGCTCTGGAGCCGCTCTTTACCAGTAACCCTGTGTTGATGAAAATCCGCCGGGGAGAACCGGTACAGTCAAAAGAGCTGGATGAACTGGCAAAACTGGTGCTGGTTCAGAATCCGAATGTGGATATCCGGGTACTGAAAGAGTTCTACCCCGAAGCCTCTGCGGGGCTGGATCAGATTCTGCGAACCCTGATTGGTATGGAGAGCCAGGCTGTAGCCGAAAAATTTGCCGGTTTTGCCGCTCAATACAATCTAAGCAGCCAGCAGATTCGCTTTCTGGATTTGCTGAAAAACCACATACGGGATTACGGCACCATAGAAATGGCGCAACTGTTTGATCAGCCCTTTACCCGCATCCATGATGAAGGCATTACCGGCCTGTTCCCGGATATGGATCAGGTGATGGCCATTAAAGCCATTGTGGATGGGGTATCGGTTGATATTGGCAAGGCAACAACCTGAGCCCTGTATAGAGTAATGGCGATTGAGCCATTGCAAGACTAGAATAGGTCAGGAATAAATCACGGCGAAAGGAGATGGCAAGTGATTAACGGTAATATCTGGGTAGAGTGTAAGCCCGATGTAATGAGAGGCAAACCCTGCATCAAAGGTACCCGGATTACAGTGGAAAGCATTTTGGAAATGTTGGGTTCAGGCATGACCTATGGGGAGATTATTTCTGATTTTCCCAGCCTGGATGAAACCAGGATCCGGGCAGCGCTGGAATATGCAGCGAGCCACCTGCCGAAAGGGAATGCTGCGTAGTGCTGCTGTTTGATGAAAACCTGTCATATAAGCTGGCGAGGATGGTCAGCAAGCCGTTCAGGGGAGCGGTTGCCGTTTCAAGGGTAGCGACTTTGGGGGAAGGTGCTTCAGATCAGAGCGTTTGGGACTATGCGAAACACCAGGATCTGGCAATTGTGACTAAAGACCGGGATTTTGTCGATTACTGGAGCCGCCTTGGCCCTCCTCCTAAAGTCATCCATATTCAGATCGGGAATGCTCGACTGGCTGCGGTACAGTCTCTGATTATGGATAATCAGGATTGCATCAACCAGTTTCTGGCTGAAGAAAACAGTGGGCTTCTATGCCTTCGCCTGTAACTTGGTGCCAAACTCAAGACGCTACGTATCTTTGACCAGTACAATACTGCATTATTGGCTTAACCCATCCAGGTAAGATTCATCTCTGGCCCTGTGAAACAGGATGTCGGGAAATTACAAACCAAAATCCGTATACTCCCACCATTTTCTACCCCCTTTAAAGTGAAATAGGCATCACCCATGATCACCGGCGATCTGAAAAGCAAAATCGACAAGCTCTGGGAAGAGTTCTGGGTGGGCGGTATCACCAACCCGCTTACTGTGATTGAACAGATCACCTACCTGATGTACTCCCGCATGCTGGATATGCAGGAGAGCAAGGACGAGCAGCGTAAGGCGCTGGCAGGGGTAGACTTCAAGCCCCGCTTTGCTGCCCATGAGCAGGATTACCGGTTCAGCCATTTTGCCAACCTGGGTGCTGATGAAATGATGGAGCTGGTGCGGGATGAGGTGTTTCGTCATTTTCGCACGCTGAGCGAGAAGGGGTCTTTACTCGGCAACTTTATGAAAGATGCCCGGCTGGAAATCGTTAAGCCCAGTCTGCTGGTAAAAGCAGTAGAGATGATCAAACAGTTACCGCTGGACCGGGGGGACACCAAGGGTGATCTGTACGAATACCTGCTGAGTAAACTGACCACGGCGGGCATCAACGGGCAGTTCCGTACCCCACGTCATATCATCCGGGCCATGGTGGAGATGATGGAGCCTAACCCGGCCCGTCATGAGCGTATCTGTGACCCTGCCTGTGGGACCGGTGGTTTTCTGTCGTCCAGTTACGAATACCTGCTGGAAAAATACAGTTCCCTGGATTCCGTCCATAAAGAGATGGTTATTAATCAGAAGGGCGAACCCGAAGCACAGTATGTCTATTCCGGTGATCTGCTGAATGAATACCGGAACCATGTGGACTACGACATGTTCCACGGTTATGACTTTGACTCCACCATGCTGCGCATTGCCGCCATGAACCTGATTATGCACGGGGTGGACGAGCCGGATATCCACTACCAGGACACCATGAGCCAGGGTTTCAGCGACAAATTCCCGGAAGCCTCCCACAATGCGTTTCATCTGATTCTGGCCAACCCGCCCTTTACCGGCACACTGGATGAAGAAGACATTGACCCGGTATTGCTGAAAACCGTCAAGACCAAAAAGACCGAGCTGCTGTTTTGCGCCCGTATTCTGCAAATGCTGAAAGTGGGTGGTCGCAGTGCCACGGTTGTACCCCAGGGAGTGCTGTTTGGTTCCAGCAAGGCACACCAGAGCCTGCGGGAAAAGCTGGTGGAAGAGAACCAGCTGGAGGCGGTGGTCAACCTGCCTTCCGGTGTGTTTAAGCCTTATGCCGGTGTGGCCACGGCGATTCTGATTTTTACCAAGGGTGGTGAGACTGATGACGTCTGGTTCTATGACCTGGCAAACGACGGTTATAGTCTGGATGATAAACGGACACCGATTGCCAAAAATGACCTGCCGCATCTAATTGCCAGTTGGAAGCAGTATCGCCAGGGCAAAGGGCGGCTGGTGGATGTCTTTATGGGGCATAAATTGCAGACGCAATTTATGAGTGAACACCCGGAAGGGGTTGCTGAAACGGATTTTCAGGACCGTACTCAGAAGGCTTTTGTTGTGCCTAAAGTGGACCTGAAGGCCAACAAATACGACCTGTCCATCAACCGTTATAAAGAGGTGGTGTATCAGGAAGAATTGTATGAACCGCCCAAAGAGGTACTGGCACGACTGAAGGTACTGGAAGCGGAAATTCAACAGGAGCTGGTGGAGCTGGAGGGGATGCTGTGAGTTTATTTGGTAACTCTAAAGGCTGGCCTCTGATATCTTTAAAAAATATTGCAACACTGAAGCGTGGTTATGATCTTCCTGTACAAAACAGAGTTGAGGGCGATATTCCTATTTTTGCTGCGAATGGTATAAGTGGTTCGCATAATACTTTTAAAGTGAAGGGCCCCGGTGTTGTTACTGGGCGAAGTGGAACTATCGGTAAAGTTCATTATGTCGAGGGGCATTTTTGGCCACTTAATACGGCTTTATATGTTCAAGACTTTCATGGTAATGACCCAAGATGGGTCATGTATATGCTTCAGTTTTTTAGGCTTGAGCGTTTTGTCCGAGGAGCTGGTGTTCCTACGTTAAATCGTAACTTGGTGCATGACGAGTTAATTCCGCTTCCTCCACTGGCCGAACAAAAACGCATTGCCGCCATTCTGGATAAAGCCGACCAGTTACGCCAGAAACGGCAGCAGGCCATCGCTCTCGCCGACGATTTCCTCCGCAGCGTCTTTCTGGATATGTTTGGTGATCCAGTCACTAACCCCATGGGTTGGGGTGTTAAGAAGATGGAGTTCTTGGCTGCATCAGGTAAAAACTCGATTAAGGCTGGGCCATTTGGCTCTGCTTTGAAAAAGGAAGATTACACTCCCGCAGGCTATAAAATATACGGTCAGGAGCAGGTCATCAGAGATGACTTAACATATGGTGATTATTACATCAGTGAAGAAAAATATCGCTCATTGGAAAACTGTAAAATCACTGAGGGTGATTTGCTTATCAGTCTTGTGGGTACCTTCGGCAAAATAAGCATTGTTCCTGCTGACTTTGAGCCAGGGATTATCAATCCACGTTTGATGAAGATTACACCTGATGAGCGTCAGGTTGTTCCCAGATTTTTGAAATTTCTCCTTCAAACAGATGGAGCTATGGCTAAGATACAGCATATGTCTCATGGTGGGACTATGGGTATAGTTAATGTTGGAAAAATGAAGGGTTTGGAACTTCCTATTCCTCCACTGGAGCAACAAAACCGATTTCTGGAAATAATGGATAGACTTTACGCTTTTAAAAATAGGCAGAAGGGGACGACTGAAGATATATCTGTACTTTTTAAGTCTTTCTGCCAAAAAGCCTTTGCTGGAGATCTGTGATCTCGTTACCACGGCCTCAGTGGGAATACATAACCGTCCGTAAGTACTGATCATTCGGAATGCAAAATACGAACCATCAAACATGGGAGTGGCAAGCCTGATAATCGCTACTTGACCCCAAGTTGTCCCGAAAGTTAAATCTGCTTGGTTGCCCCGTAAGACAAGGAAGCAAAATGAAGTTAACCTCTCTCACCCTGGGTGGTTTTAAAGGTATCAGAAACACTGCTCATATCCCTTTGGCCCCGATTACCTTGCTGTTTGGTGCCAACAGTACCGGCAAAAGTTCTATTCTCCATGGCTTGCTGTACCTGTATGAAATTCTGGTCAACCAGAACATTGATGCAGAGTACAGTGAGTTGACCGGTAAGAAAGTCTGGCTGGGTGGTTTTCGCAATATGGTGTTCGGCAAGGGCACGGGTGGTGTCATTACGCTGGGAGCGACACTGGATTTCAGTGAATCAGAGGAAGTACTGGATGATTACCTTTCCAGTGCTGAGCACTATTTTTTAGAGTCGACGATCGCCTGTTTTCCTGATGCTGAAGCGAAGAGTTGGTCATTTAAACTTGAAATTGCCTGGGATGAAGACTTCACCGGGAAGCCTTTTATCCGGCAGTTTGAGTGTTTTGGTGATGATGAGCTGTTTTGCCGTTTTGAGAAGAAAGCGGGCACTCCAGGTAGCTATATCACCTATTACAAACCATTGAGCACTTGGAATATTCCGGATGAAATTGGCGTGCTGGCAGATGTGGTTACTTCTGATTACTGGCAGGTTATAGGCCTGTCTGACCAGAAACAGGCTCTTCCTGACATAAATAGACGCATTAACCTGGTTGATACGACTCTGGATGCCGAGTTGCAGGAGGAGACATTCCATCAGGCAATAAGGACATTTGCTGAGGCCAGCTTGTCTCAGGCAGCACTGGCTCCGTTAAAGATTCTCGGAAAAAAATTGAAAACGCTACTGCATGTTGGGCCACTCCGGGTGGTGCCTGATCAGCAATTTTACGTATCCAGGGAGCATGACAGTAGTCGCTGGTTTGACGGGCGTGGAGCCTGGGATCTGTTTGTTAATGGCTCAAAGGAGCTTCGCAGTACTGTTAATAGATGGTTCCTGACTGATGACGGTTTTGGCACATCCTACCAGTTTGTGGACTCTCAGCCGAATTCGTTAGGCCAAAAGACGGTTTATGTGGATAACCTGAACTCTTCTATTCGTCATGCTCTTTCTGAGCTTGGGGTGGGTGTCTCCCAGGTATTCCCCTTTGTGGTGGGTGTTTGTTCCGATTACAGTGGCATTCTTTCCTGTGAGCAGCCGGAATTGCATATTCACCCACGCTGGCAACTGGTTCTGGCAGATATGATGCTTGAGCATATCAAGGGTGAAGCAGACAAAATGTTCCTTGTGGAGACTCACAGCGAGCACCTTATGCTGCGCTTATTGCGCAGAAGGAGAGAGACCGCTGATGAAGAGCTGGAGTGTCCGGAGTATTCCTGTAAGCAAGGGGACGTTCAGATTGTTTTCTGTGAGCAGAAAGATGGCGAGACTAGTCTGAGATTCATTCACACCACAGATGACGGTGAGTTTGATGCGTCCTGGCCTAATGGCTTTTTTGCAGAGCGTCGGGGAGAGTTGTAACAATGTTGTATGAATATGCTATTGACCCCATAGCGATGGTTGAAATTGCCAGAGACCGACGGGACTTTCGTCTTTTTCTTAGAAGCTTTGAGGTTGGTAACCCTCGTGTAGTGTCTAACTTTCCGAAGTTCAGCAGACTAAAAAAACAGATAGAGAGTCATGCTGATAGTGTCGGGCTAGAAGGAATAGATTCTACTCGACTGGATGAGTTATTGTCGTTTCTCCGGCAGTTACCCAAAGTAGTACGACCAAGTGATGCTGATGGTGATAGCTGGGTCGATAAGGTTCGCTCTGAAGGAGGGCGAGTCGCTTTTGATACGGTATTTGTCAGTGATAAGGCACTTCTTGAACCGTGGCCATCTGTGAGTATTGATGATTGCTATCAGGGTAATTGTCCATTCTGGGATTTTAATGATCGTGTTGTTGTGAGTAAAACGGCCAGTGCCATAGCAAGCGCTATTGCCAATATGCTTCGATTGTCGACCAGAATTTATATCATTGATCCATACTTGGGGACTCAGAAGGACAAATGGTCAACTTTTATCTCGGTATTGGAAAAAGCAGTTTCAGGCCGGGTTGCCGATGATCTGGAAGTTACGGTGTACCTTGCCCCATGTAAAGGGATAACTACGCCTTCAGAAATGAAAAAGCACTTTGAAAAGACTGCTGCCGAACAGTTTTCCTCCATTAAAAGAATGCAGTTTATTGGCCTTAAAGAAAAAAGAGATGGAGAGCAGTTTCACAATCGGTACATTCTTACGGATATTGGTGGTATATCTTTGGGGGCAGGGTTTGAAGATGGCGGGCCATCAGAAACCGATGATCTTTTTTTGTTAAGTCGAGAGCAATATTCTGATCGGTTGGTAAAGTATACACAGAGAGGTACATATCAGAAGGATGGGAAGGCAACCGTGGTTTTCCCTCGTTAGCTAGCTGGGGGCATTAAACCAGGCCTTCATGCTATCGATGGGTAATCCGTAATGATATTATCCCCACGATTACAGAATGGACCTCAATAATGAACGAAGCCATGATCAATCCGGAGATTGTCCACTGGGCGCGAGAGCGTGCCGGGATGGCTCCTGCTGATCTGGCGGGAAAGTTAAAACAGAAGCCCGAAAAGCTGCTTGAGTGGGAACAGGGCAAAAGTCGGCCCAGTTTTTCCCAGGCTCAGAAGCTGGCAAGCCACCTCCGGGTTCCTTTCGGTTATCTGTTTCTTAAAGAGCCTCCTGAAGCTCCTTTGCCCATACCTGACCTGCGTACCGTGGGCAGTCGGGTATCCCCTGAGCTGGGGCAGAATTTCCGTGATCTCCTGAATAATGTGCTGCTCAAGCAAGAGTGGTTTCGGGAGTACCAGATTGAAAACGGGAATGACAAAGTTGAGTTTATAGGCCGCTGTTCTTTGAATGACGACGCTGCCAGTGTGGCTGAGGATATCGCTCGTACGTTGGGTGTAACGGCCGCTTTACGGAAAGGTGCCCGGAACTGGGAGCAATACCTGAGCTTGCTGATTGAAAGGGCGGAAGCCGTGGGCATTCTGGTGATGCGAAGCGGCATTGTCGGCAGTAGTTCTAATAGAAAACTGTCTGTGGAAGAGTTTCGGGGGTTTGCCATCAGTGATGATTATGCCCCGCTGATCTTTATCAATGCGGCCGATGCACCTGCCGCGCGGCTGTTTACCCTGGTTCATGAACTTGCCCATTTGTGGGTGGGTAACAGTGGTATTTCTAATGTTCCGCTGGATGATTTTTCTGAACGAGGTCACCAGAGGAAGGAAGAGGCATTTTGTAATCGGGTTGCTGCTGAGTTTCTGGTGCCTGGTAAAGAGTTTGTGAATGACTGGCAGGCAAAGCGCAGCCTGGTGGAAAACTGTGCGGATTTAAAAAAGGTTTATAAGGTCAGCCCCATGGTGTTGGCACGTCGTGCCTATGATCTTGGTCTGATTCCCCGCGAGGAGTATCTGGACTTTTATCATGCTGAGCTGAAAAAGTTCCGGAATCAAAAAGGCGGTGGTGGTTCTTTTAATCTGAACCTGAAAACACGCAATGGCGTTCTTTTTTCTACGGCTGTTGTGGGGGCTGCAATGGAAGGGCGCTTGTTACTCAGGGATGCTTCCCGGCTTTTGAATATCAATAAGATCAGTACTCTCAACGATTTTGCCAAGTCTCTGAATGGATAGTCTCTTAATGTAGGGTGAGCTGTTGATGCAATACCTTTTGGACGCGAACACGTTTATCCAGGCGAAAAACCAATACTATGCTATGGACATCTGTCCCGGGTATTGGGATTGGCTTGAGCGGGAGAATGGCCTGGGCCGTATAGGCAGTATCAGTGAAGTCGCCAGAGAGTTGAAAAAGCAGGAAGACGAGTTGAGTTCCTGGGTTAAAGGACGAAATGAACCGGATTTTTTTCTGCCTGTTGATGATCAGCAGACACAGGAAATCTATACGGAAATCGCCAATTATGTCGTTCAAAACTATGAAGAGAAGCACTTTGCGCCTTTTCTCAATGTCGCTGACCCATGGCTGGTGGCCAAAGCAAAGGTAACAGGGGCGGTACTGGTTACCCATGAAGCACTGGTACCTGCAAACAGCAAGAAAGTAAAAATACCGAATATCTGCAACCAGTTTGATGTGCAGTACATGAGCACATTTACCCTGCTGAGAAGGCTTGATGCCAGGTTTTTTCTTCAACCGGCTGCTTGATATTGGCTTACAGCTTGCTCTTCTTAAAACATTGGCCCCGTACACTGACCATTAATCATCTGACCATAGCAGGTTGGATGATTCGCTGTTTTGGGCAGAATAGAGCCGTGACACACGCCGTTCACTATAGACCCAATGCATTCGTCTGCTCGGTAGACTTTGGTGCCGTAGCTGGACTGTGTCGCCCTTCTGGCAGATGAGTTCTGAATACCTCGATTCATGGTACTGACATAGAAATCCATCTGTTGCTGATATTCAGAGGCCAGACACTGTTCGTAGGCAAGAGAATCCATTTGCCCTGATGATTCTTCCTGCTGCTTCTGACAGCTTTCTTCAGCTCCATTACGTGCCATCTGGTCAAAAGCATTGTAATAGGTTTCGTATACAGCGATTTGAAGTTCTCCAACCTTCCGGGCTACGGATGTACATCCTGTAGAGGCAATGGTTAATCCGAGAATAACTATGAATGTTAGTTGACGGCTGATGTTCAAATTTGTGGCTCTGAAACAGTGGTTTGATGATGCCGAGTGTACATTTTGAAAGCTTTTAATCCATGCGGATAATGCACTTTATTTGAGACTTGTTCAGCCGTTTTGCTGCCGAACCTTGCCATAAATCGATGTTGGTCTCGTATTTATACATTTCAGTTTTAGTCTTTGAGAATTTGCAGTCATCCCGAAGTTGGTTATTGCCAAAAATAATTCGTAATGGCAGGTTATTGGTTGCTATATGTTGCAACAAGGACGTATGTGATGACTGTTCAATTACGGTTTACGGATGAAGAAGAGTTAAATGTAGGTCAAGAACTTGAACATTCCTGCCTGCTATTGGCTGGGATTGAGACTGCTGGCAGTTTCGATGAGTTTGTGGACTGGTATCGGGAACAGGAAAGGGAGTCTGATAGTATTCGACAATCTAGATTGGGGACTATCCATCGTGGACGAGAAGACTATTTGCTTGGTAATCATTGGCTGGGAAGATTTAAGGAAGCGCAAAAAAACTACTCGACAATACTGAATCGACATAAAGAAGGTAGGACCGAACTGAGTTTTCATAGCTATTTAGCTTGGGATGGAGTGACTCGTGAGTCGATATTGATCACCAAACTTGAGTTACAGAAATACTGTTGCGAGAGAGGAATATTTCCAGAGTTTTTACTGCCTTTTCATCCTTCAGTTGTTTCTGGGCGAGTTGTTGAACAAATAGCGTCATCCACTCAGACAGCCACGGAAAATAAAACTCTGAAGTTGAGAGTGGAAGAGCTGGAAAAAGAATTGGCTCTGGCCTGCCTCTTCAGAGATTCTTCACTTCCGGCATACCAAGAAGAATTGGTTATCGCTGTTGACCTTTGGTATGAGTTTCATGGACAAGAAGTACGGAAGAAATCGCAAAAAGAGGTGATGAGAGGATATTTAAAACAGCACCATAATCACTTGAGTGGAAAGGCTGTCGATCGAATTCTAACAATGGTCAACTGGAAGATGGGGGCACCCAAAAGTTAAATTTGTTCATCTCTCTCTGACCCCTTACTGACTGGGCTATTCACCTAAGTCCGCCCCCTTCTTCAGAAAGTCCGCTCCCTGTTTGGTGGTTTCTTTCTATGGTTTTCTATCTTTGCACTCACAGCAAGGATACGGCTTATGGCAAAAAAAGTTTTTGAGCAGGACGCAATCAAACGAGGTTTTACCCCGGAGCAGGCGTCGAACTATACAGGTTTTTCAAAATCACTGATTGATCATTATCGGACAGATGGCCAGGTGAATGATATTTCTGGCCCAGCATTCATAAAAATTGGTCGTAAGGTGATCTACCTGAAAGAAAGTCTTGATGAGTGGATGGACAGTTTTACCCAGGTACGTTCATTGGCTGAACTGACGTTGAATGAGCCAGATGATATCAATGGATAAAAAATCGATTCCTGCTCATTTCCGAAACTTGGTGATTCCTGATACTCGGCTCCTGATGTTGTATGCAGGGGCTCCCGAGTGTTGGGCTGCTTCTCGAAAAGACAGTTCTGCGGGGCTATTCAATCACCTGGTATTACCGGAGTTGAATCAGGCTGAGTATTTTTACTGGCCTGTGGCGCTGCTCCGTTGTCATCATTAACTTTGATCGTCTGAATATGCACCTGGCGCATAAGCTCGCTCATATCATTCTTGAGGCGGGTGCAAACGATGTGGCTTTACGGAATATGCCGGATCAGACGGTCTTTACGAGTATTCTGGAAGAATAGACTAGTGGCACTGTCCAAAATGGATCGGCCTGCTGTTCAAAAGTGCCCCCCCCTACTGCTGATGGCACACCGTGCTGCAATGTGTCCATTCAGAAAAAATTTGTAACAGCAAGTTTAACCCGCTGTAACCTGCTCGTACCCCAAAACCAAAAAGGCAGCACCAGTTACCCAGTGCTGCCTTCATTTCATCGTGAATATAAGGTGTAAACCTTAACTCACGGTCGTCTGCCAACTGGCAGCAATCACCGGAGTAACCTGATCGCGAACGTTTTGTGGCAGCTGAGCTTCACCAGCTGGCGGTGCATCAAACCCAGCCATGGCATTGACCAAGTTCTCCACCTTGTTGGCCAGCAACACAGCAT
>NZ_JBLYZG010000069.1:0-23869 GCF_049310245.1 Endozoicomonas sp. ALB115
AAGGCAGAGAAAGACCACTTTAATGCACAGCATATCGCCAACCTGCTGTGGGCTTTGGCGAAACTGGTGGACAATGGACTGGAGCTGGAGAAAACACCGAAGCTCAAACAGGTCGTAGCTGCGCTGTTGCCCCATGTGACAAGCAAAGCCGAATCAAAAGAACAGAAAGACCGCTTTATTCCTCAGCATATCACCAACCTGCTGTGGGCCTTGGCAAAACTGGTGGACAACGGACTGGAGCTGGAGAAAACAACGAAGCTCAAAGAGGCCGTGGCTGCGCTGTTGCCCCATGTGAAAACCAAAGCCGAATCAAAAGAAGAGAAAGACCACTTCAGCACTCAAGGTACCGCCAACTTGCTATGGGCCCTGGCGAAACTGGGTGAGGCCATTGAGCTGAACCTGATTAAATCTACGTTAGATTCTCTTGTCGACAGAATCGGTGAAAACCCTCAATTCTCTCAACAAGATATATTGATGTCTCTCTGGGGCGTTATGGTATTCTGCGCCAGGTTTTACCTGGACTCAGGTAATAATGATAAACACTCCCTTGAAAAGCACATAGGCGAACTATTTTCTCGCCTGGAAAATACATCCCCAGGTAGTATAGAGGATCAATCCATCATTGCCATGGCTGCATGTTGGCTTGGGAGAGCGTGTCCGGTCATCCCTTATTACACGACAAACACTTCACAATCTCAATCCACCTTCCGCGATCACCTCCAATCGAGCTTTCCGTCTTTGAAGATTGAAGAAGAAAAGAGTCTGAACTCATTACCTCCGGTCGATCTGCTACTGTCAGAGTACAACATGGTGATCGACA
Organism: Endozoicomonas sp. ALB115; assembly: GCF_049310245.1. Classification (NCBI taxonomy): domain Bacteria; kingdom Pseudomonadati; phylum Pseudomonadota; class Gammaproteobacteria; order Oceanospirillales; family Endozoicomonadaceae; genus Endozoicomonas; species Endozoicomonas sp. ALB115. Next base: position 821 of record NZ_JBLYZG010000069.1, read on the forward strand.
TTCAGGGACCTTCCCATTACGTGAGTGGTGATTTCAAAACCAGGAATGGCCCGACTTTGTTGAAAATCGCCCTGCTGCAAAAATTAGGGTTTGAGGTTATTGAAATCCCGGTGAGAAAGCTGGATGACCAGGATTCAATGCAAAGCGTGATTGAGCAAATAAAGACAAAGTTAGCCGTCCCGCCAAAGGCTTATGGCTCTTTGTTACAGAACAGCGACGAGGGGGCAGAAGATGAAGCATACGTTACTGCCGATGAAGGAGGGGAATTTTCCGATGACTGTTATTTTACCGCCGAAGAATATGTAGAAGAGCCAACAGAAAAAACAAAAAAGAGGAACAGGAGGAGAAAAAAGTCAGTGAAAACGGCTGACTGATGATGCCATCGAGTAGTCTACTTTTTATATTTCCCATGAATTCATGAAATATAATTATGGACAGAAGCAGTGCTGGTGTCAGTTGGCAATGCACAACATCAGGTAATGATTATAAACAGCCGGATGATCGTACCGATTGTTCAAAAAGTGGGCGATGCTGGCATGGTACAGTCAGACAGTTGGACGCGCCGCTCGCCTATGTCCGGGAGAGTAATGAATTTTATGCTGCTTCTGACGCCTGCTCTGCTGACCATCCACCAAGACATTCAATAAAACCTGTTCATGGTTTCAAAGCTCTCATCACACCAGAAAAAATAGATTACATGATGAAGATATCTACTCATTATGGTGATCACTATGATGGTAATAAACACTGTCAATTTGCCCTTTCAATCAAACACTACACTTTATCGTCAAAACGACCCTTGCATCATAGTGAACAACGCCAACTGATACCGTTGTTGCACGATTTTAAAGCGACACCCGGGTGGACCTGGCGAAACCTGGCGACAACGTTTCATTCATTTACTTCAGCGGGTGTTTTTACCCCTCATAAATACATGGATGAGTGGGTTAAGGAAACCCAGGCTGCTCTACTGTCAGCTTTACTTGATCCTGTAATACATAAGTGCAACCAAAAACCTGATGTCAGGAGTATTAATGCACAGGGTACCGTCAACCTGCTGTGGGCCGTAGCGAAACTGGTGAACAATGGGCTGGCGCTGGAGAAGACAGCGAAGCTGAAAGAGGCCGTGGTTGTGCTGTTGCCCCTGGTGAAAACCAAAGCCGAATTAAAAGAAGAGAAAGACTGCTTCAACACTCAAGGTACCGCTAACCTGCTATGGGCCCTGGCGAAACTGGTGGACAATGGTCTGGCGCTGGAGAAGACACCGAAGCTGAAAGAGGCAGTGGCTGCGCTGTTACTCCAGGTGAAAACCAAAGCCGAATCAAAAGAAGAGAAAGAGCACTTTAACACTCAAGGTACCGCTAATCTGCTGTGGGCCCTGGCGAAACTGGTGGACAACGGGCTGAAGCTGGAGAAGACGCCGAAGCTCAAAGAGGCCGTGGCCGCGCTGTTGCCCCATGTGAAAACCAAAGCCGAATCCAAAAAAGAGAAAGACCACTACAAGCCACAGGAAGTCGCCAATCTCCTGTGGGCCATGGCAAAACTGGTGGACAACGGACTGGAGCTGGAGAAGACAACGAAGCTCAAAGAGGCCGTGTGTGGGCTGTTGCCCTATGTGAAAACCAAAGCCGAATCAAAAGAAGAGAAGGACCACTTCACGCCACAGGCAGTCACCAACCTGCTGTGGGCAATAGCGAAACTGGTGGAAAACGGGCTCGAGCTGGAGAAGAGAAAGAAGCTCAAAGAGGCTGTGGCCGCGCTGTTGCTCCAGGTGAAAACCAAAGCAGAATCAAAGAAAGACCACTTTATTCCTAAGCATATCGCCAACCTGCTGTGGGCCATGGCAAAACTGGTGGACAATGGGCTGGCGCTGGAGAAGACAGCGAAGCTCAAAGAGGCTGTGAACGCGCTGTTGCCCCATGTGGCAACCAAAGCCGAAGCAAAAGAAGAGAAAGACCGCTTTAAAACTCAAGGTATTGCCAACTTGCTGTGGGCCTTGGCGAAACTGGTGGATAACGGGTTGGAGCTGGAGAAAACACCGAAGCTCAAAGAGGCCGTGGCCGCGCTATTACCCCATGTGAAAATCAAAGCCGAATCAAAAGAAGAGAAAGAGCACTTTATTACTCAGCATATCGCCAACCTGCTGTGGGCCCTGGTGAAACTGGTGGACAACGGGCTGGAGAAAACACCGAAGCCCAAAGAGGCCGTGGATGCGCTATTGCCCCATGTAAAAACCAAAGCCGAATCAAAAGAAGAGAAAGATCACTTCAAGCCACAGGCAGTCGCCAACCTGCTGTGGGCGCTGGCGAAACTGGTGGACAACGGGCTGGGGCTGGAGAAAACAACGAAGCTCAAAGAGGCCGTGGCCGCGCTGTTGCCCCATGTGAAAACCAAAGCCGAATCAAAAGAAGAGAAAGACCGCTTCAAGTCTCAAGGTATCATCAGCCTGCTGTGGGCCGTGGTGATACTGGTGGACAACGGGCTGGAGCTGGGGACGACACCGAAGCTCAAAGAGGCCGTGGCCGCGCTGTTGCCCCATGTGAAAACCAAAGCCGAATCAAAAGAAGAGAAAGACCACTTCAGCACTCAAGGTATCGCCAACTTGCTATGGGCCCTGGCGAAACTGGGTGAGGCCATTGAGCTGAACCTGATTAAATCTACGTTAGATTCTCTTGTCGACAGAATCGGTGAAAACCCTCAATTCTCTCAACAAGATATATTGATGTCTCTCTGGGGAGTCATGGTATTCTGCGCCAGGCTTTACCTTAAATCAGGTAGTAATGATAAACACTCCCTTGAAAAGCACATAGGCGAACTATTTTCTCGCCTGGAAAATACATCCCCGGGCAGTATAGAGGATCAATCCATCACTGCCATGGCTGCATGTTGGCTTGGGAGAGATTGTCCAGTCATCCCTGATTACACGACAAACACTTCACAATCTCAATCCACCTTCCGCGATCACCTGCAATCGAGCTTTCCATCTTTGAAGATTGAAGAAGAAAAGAGTCTGAACTCATTACCTCCGGTCGATCTGCTACTGCCAGATTACAATATGGTGATCGACATTCAGGGACCTTTCCATTACGTGAGTGGTGATTTCAAAACCAGGAATGGTTCGACTTTGTTGAAAATTGCTCTGCTGAAAAAATCAGGATTTGAGGTCATTGAAATCCCGGTGACCAGGCTTGTGAACCAGGATTCAATGAAAAGAGTTATTGAGCAAATAAAGACAAAGTTAGCCGTCCTGCCAGAGGCTTATGGCTCTTTGTTACAGAACAGCGGCGAGGGTTCAGAAGATGAGGCATACGTTACTGCCGATGAAGGAGGGGAATTTTCCGATGACTGTTATTTTACCGCCGAAGAATATGTAGAAGAGCCAACCAAAAAAACAAAAAAGAGAAACAGGAGGAGAAAAAAGTCAGTGAAAACGGCTGACTGACGATGCCATAGAGTAGTCTACTTTTTATATTTCCCATGAATTAATGAAATATAATTATGGACAGAAGCGGTGCTGGTGTCAGTTGGCAATGCGCAACATCAGGTAATGATTATAAAAAACCGGATGATCGTACCGATTCTTCAAAAAGTGGGCGATACTGGCATGGCACAGTCAGACAGTTGGATGCGCCGCTCGCCTATATCCGGGAGAGTAACGGATTTTATGCTGCTTCTGACGTCTGCTCTGCTGACCATCCACCAAGACATTCAATAAAACCTGTTCATGCTTTCAAAGCTCTCATCACACCAGAAAAAATAGATTACATGATGAAGATATCTACTCATTATGGTGATCACTATGATGGTAAAAAACACAGTCAATTTGCCTGTTCAATCAAACAATACACTTCAGCGTCAAAACGACTTTTGAATCATAGTGAACAACGCCAACTGATACCTTTGTTGCACGATTTTAAAGCGACACCCGGGTGGACCTGGCGAAGTCTGACGACGACGTTTCATTCATTTACTTCAGCGGGTGTTTTTACCTCTCATAAATACACGGAAGAGAGGGTTAAGAAAACTCAAGCGGCTTTACTGTCCACTTTACTTGATCAAATAATACTTAATTGCAACCAAACACTTGAAGCCAGGGATCTTGATGTACACGGTATCAATAACCTGCTGTGGTCCGTGGCGAAACTGGTGGACAACGGGCTGGAGCTGGAGAAAACACCGAAGCTCAAAGAGGCTGTTGCCGCACTGTTGATCCATGTTAAAGCCAAAGCCAAATCACCAGAAGAGAGCGAACACTTTATTCCTCAGCATATCAGCATCCTGCTGTGGTCGGTGGCGAAACTGGTGGACAACGGGCTGGAGCCGGACAAGGCAACGATGCTCAGAGAGGTCGTGGCCGCGCTGTTGCCCCATGTGAAAGCCAAAGCTAAATCAAAAGAAGAGAGAGACCACTTTATTCCTCAGCATATCAGCATCCTGCTGTGGGCCCTGGCGAAATTGGTGGACAAGGGGGTGGAGAAGACTCCAAAGCTCAAAGGGACCGTGGCCGCGTTGTTGCCTCATGTGAAAACCACAGCAGAATCAAAAGAAGAGAAAGAGCACTTTAACACTCAAGGTATCGCCAACCAGCTGTGGGCCTTCGCGAAACTGGTGGACTACGGACTGGAGCTGGAGAAGATACCAAAGCTCAAAGAGGTTGTGGCTGCACTGTTGCCCCATGTGAAAACCAAGGCTGAATCAAAACAAGAGAAAGACCACTTTACTCCTCAGCAGATCGCCAACCAGCTGTGGGCCCTGGCGAAACTGGTGGAGAAGGGGCTGGAGCTGGAGAGCACTCCGAAGCTCAAAGAGGCTGTGGCCGCGCTGTTGCCCCATGTGAAAACCAAAGCCGTATCAAAAGCAGAGAAAAACCACTTCAACACTCAAGCTACCGCCAACCTGATGTGGGCCCTGGCGAAACTGGTGGAGAACGGGCTGGAGCTGGAGAAGACAGCGAAGCTCAAAGAGGCCCTGGCTGCGCTGTTGCACCATGTGAAAGCCAAAGCCGAAGCAAAAGAAGAGAAAGGCCACTTCAACACTCAAGCTACCGCCAACCTGCTTTGGGCCGTGGCAAAACTGGTGGAGAACGGGCTGGAGCTGGAGAAGACAGCGCAGCTAAAAGAGGCCCTGGCCGCGCTGTTGCGCCATGTGAAAGCCAAAGCCGAATCAAAAGAAGAGAAAGACCACTTTATTCCTCAGAATATCGCTAACCTGCTGTGGGCCGTGGCAAAACTGGTGGACAACGGGCTGGAGCAGACAGCGAAGCTCAAAGAGGCCCTGGGGGCGCTGTTGCACCATGTGAAAGCCAAAGCCGAATCAAAACAAGAGAGAGACCACTTTAACACTCAAGCTACCGTCAACCTGCTGTGGGCCGTGGCAAAACTGGTGGACAACGGGCTGGAGCTGGAGAAGACAGCGCAGCTCAAAGAGGTTGTGGCCGTGCTGTTGCCCCATGTGAAAGTCAAAGCTGAATCAAAAGAAGAGAAAGACCACTTCAAGCCACAGGAAGTCGCCAACCTGTTGTGGGCTGTGGCGAAACTGGTAGACAACGGACTGGAACTGGAGAAGACACCCAGGCTTAAAGAGGCCGTGGCCTGGTTGTTGCCCTATGTGAAAACCTATGCCGAATCAAAAGAAGAGAAAGACCGCTTCAGCACACAAGAGACCGCCAACTTGCTGTGGGCCGTGGCGAAACTGGTAGACAACGGACTGGAGCTGGAGAAGACACCGAAGCTGAAAGAGGCCGTGGTTGCGCTGTTGCCCCATGTGACAACCAAAGCCGAATCATTAGAAGAGACAGACCCCTTTACTCCTCAGCATATCGCCAACCTGCTGTGGGCCTTGGCGAAACTGGTGGACAACGGGCTGGAGCTGGAGAAGATACCGAAGCTGAAAGAGGCCGTGGTTGCGCTGTTGCCCCATGTGACAACCAAAGCCGAATCATTAGAAGAGTCAGACCCCTTTACACCTCAGCATATCGCCAACCAGCTGTGGGCCCTGGCGAAACTGGTGGAGAACAGGTGGAAGCTGGAGAAGACATCGAAGCTGAAAAAGGCTGTGGTCGCGCTGTTGCCCCATGTGCAAACCAAAGCCGAATCAAAAGAAGAGAAAGACCAATTCAAGCCACAGGAAGTCGCCAACATGATATGGGCCGTGACAAAACTGGGTGAGGCTATTGAGCTGAAAGTGGTTAAATCAACGTTAGCTTCCCTTGTCGGCAAAATCAGCGAAAACACCCCGCTCTCTCAAGGTAGATGGATGTCTCTGTGGGGAGTCATGGCATTCTGTGCCAGATGTTATCTGACCTACGGTAAGAATAATAAAAACTCGCTTGAAAAGCATATAGGTGAACTATTTTCTCTCCTGGGAAATACACCCTCAGGCAATACCGAGGATCAATCCATTATTGCCATGGTCACAAGTTGGCTGGGGATAGCGTGTCCGGTGGTTCCCTATTACCAGACAATCATTTCACAATCTCAATCCACCTTTCGCGATCAACTCCGATCAAGCCTTCCGTCTTTGCAGATTGAAGAAGAGAAGAGTCTGAGTTTATTACCTCCGGTTGACCTGCTACTGCCAGATTACAACATGGTGATCGACGTTCAGGGGCCTTCCCATTACGTGGGTGGTGATTTCAAAACCAGGAATGGTTCGACTTTGTTGAAAATCGCCCTATATAAAAAATTAGGATTTGAGTTTATTGAAATACCGGTGAACAAGCTTGATAACCAGTATTCAATACAAAGAGTTATTGAACAAATAAAGACAAAGTTAGCCATCCTGCCAGAGGCCCATGGTCCTGTGTCACCTGACAGCAGCGAGTGGGATGCAGGTGAGGCATACTTTACTGCCGATGAAGGATGGCAATTTTCCGATGACTGTTATTTTACCGCTGAAGAATATTTAGAAGAGCAAACAAAGAAACCAAAAAAGAGAAAAAGGAAGAGAAAAAAGCCGGGCTAATGCCTGTTCTTAGGGTGGACATTAAGCTTACCCCTCCATTTTCAATGGCTTTTGAATGGAACCACGAAGGGCACAAAGAGCACGAAGGAAAAGAAAATCTCTTCTTTGTGCTCTTCGTGTTCTTCGTGGTTCCATCTTTAACTTTCCGAAGAGGGGAGTAGACGCTTAATGTCTACCCTAAGAATGCCTGTTGATGCCGTGGAGTAGTCTACATTTTATATTTCCCATGAATTAATGAAATATAATTATGGACAGAGGCGGTGCTGGTATCAGTTGGCAATGCACAACATCAGGTAATGATTATAAAAAACCGGATGATCGTACCAATTCTGCAAAAAGTGGGCGATACAGACATGGCACAGTCAGACTGGTGATTGCGCCACTACCCTATATCCAGAGGTGTAATGAACTTCATCCTGCTTCTGATGCCTGCTCTGCTAACCGTCCACCAGGACACTCAATAAAACCTGATCATGATTTTAATGCTCTCATCACACAAGAAAAAATGGATTGGCTGGTGTGGGTATCTGCTCGTTACAGTGATCGCTATGATGGTAAAAAACACAGTCAATTTGCCACGTTAATTAAACAATACACATCAGCGTCACAACGACCTTTAAATCACAGTGAACAATGTCAACTGATACCCTTGTTGCACAATTTTAAAGCGACACTCGGGTGGACTTGGCGAAGCCTGATGACAACGATTCATTCATTTACGTCAGCGGGTGTTTTTACCCCTAATAAATATATGAATGAGAAAAGTCAGGAAGCTCAGGCAGCGTTATTGTCAACGTTACTTGATGGAGTAATAGTTAAGTGCAAGCAAAAACCTGAAGCCAGGGATATTGATGCCCAAGGTACCACCAACCTGCTGTGGGCCCTGGCAAAAATAGTTGGTAACGGGCTGGAGCTGGAGAAAACACCGAAGCTCAGAGAGGTCGTAGCTGCGCTGTTGCCCCTGGTGAAAATCAAAGCCGAATCAAAAGAGGGGAAAGAACACTTTATTCCTCTGCATATCGCCAACCAGCTGTGGGCATTGGCAAAATTGGTAGATAACGGGCTGGAGCTGGAGAAGACACCGAAGCTCAAAGAAGTTGTGGCCGCGCTGTTACTCCATGTGAAAACGAAAGCCGAATCAAAAGAAGAGAAAGACTACTTCAAGCCACAGGAAGTCACCAACCTGCTTTGGGCTCTGGCGAAACTGGTCGAAAACGGGTTGGATCTGGAGAAGACAGAGCAGCTAAAAGAGGCCGTAGCCGCGCTGTTGCACCATGTGAAAATTAAAGCTGAATCAAAAGAAGAGAAAGACCACTTTAATCCTCAGCATATCGCCAACCTGCTGTGGGCGGTGGCGAAATTGGTAGACAATGGTCTGAAGAAGACACGGACGTTCAGAGAGGCCGTGGCCGCGCTGCTGGCCAATGTGAAAACCAAAGCCAAATCAAAAGAAGAGAAAGACCACTTTATTCCTCAGCATATCACCAACCTGCTGTGGGCCGTGGCAAAATTAGTGGACAACGGGCTGGGGCTGGAGAAAACACCCAAGCTCAAAGAGGTCGTGGCCGCGTTGTTACCCCATGTGAAAACCAAAGCCGAATCAAAAGAAGAGAAAGACCACTTTATTGTTCAGCATATCGCCAACCAGCTGTGGGCGGTGGCGAAATTGGTAGACAACGGGCTGGAGAAGACAGCGCAGCTAAAAGAGGTCGTCGCCGCGCTGCTACCCCATGTGAAAACCAAAGCCGAATCAAAAGCAGATCAAGACCACTTTATTCCTCAGCATATCGCTAACCTGCTGTGGGCCGTGGCAAAACTGTTGGACAACGGGCTGGAGAAGACAGCACAGCTGAAAGAGGCCGTGGCCGCGCTGTTACCCCATGTGAAAACCAAAGCCGAATCAAAAGAAGAGAAAGACCACTTGAAGCCACAGGCAGTCACCATCCTGCTGTGGGCCGTGGCAAAACTGGTGGAGAACGGGCTGGAGCTGGAGAAGACAGCGAAGCTCAAAGAGGCCCTGGCCGCGCTGTTGTGCCATGTGAAAGCCAAAGCCGAATCAAAAGAAGAGAAAGACCACTTTATTCCTCAGCATATCGCCAACCTGCTGTGGGCCTTGGCAAAACTGGTGGAGAACGGGCTGGAGCTGGAGAAGACAGCGAAGTTCAAAGAGGCTGTGGTCGCGCTGTTGCCCCATGTGCAAACCAAAGCCACATCAAAAGAAGAGAAAGACCAATTCAAGCCACAGGAAGTCGCCAACATGATATGGGCCGTGGCAAAACTGGGGGAGGCTATTGAGCTGAATGTGGTTAAATCAACGTTAGCTTCCCTTCTCGGCAAAATCAGCGAAAACACTCCGCTCTCTCATCAAGGTAGATGGATGTCTCTGTGGGGAGTCATGGCATTCTGTGCCAGATTTTATCTGACCTACGGTAAAAATAATAAAAACTCGCTTGAAAAGCATATAGGTGAACTATTTTCTTGCCCGGGAAAAACACCCACTGGCAATACCGAGGATCCATCCATTATTGCCATGGTCACAAGTTGGCTGGGGATAGCGTGTCCGGTGGTTCCCCATTACCGAACAAACACTTCACAATTACAATTCACTTTTCACGATCAACTCCGATCAAGCCTTCCGTCTTTGAAGATTGAAGAAGAAAAGAGTCTGAACTCATTACCTCCGGTTGACCTGCTACTGCCAGATTACAACATGGTGATCGACGTTCAGGGACCCTCCCATTACGTGGGTGGTGATTTCAAAACCAGGAATGGTTCGACTTTGTTGAAAATCGCTCTGCTGAAAAAATTAGGATTCGAAGTCATTGAAATCCCGGTGTATAAGCTTCATAACCAGGATTCAATGAAAATAGTTATTGATCAAATAAAGACAAAGTTAGCCATCCTGTCAGAGGCCCATGGTCCTGTGTCACCTGACAGCAGCGAGTGGGATGCAGGTGAGGCATACTTTACTGCCGATGAAGGATGGCAATTGTCAGATGACTGTTATTTTACCGCTGAAGAATATTTAGAAGAGCAAACAAAGAAACCAAAAAAGAGAAAAAGGAAGAGAAAAAAGCCAGTAAAAACTACTGCCTGTTGATGCCGTGGAGTAGTCTACATTTTATATTTCCCATGAATTAATGAAATATAATTATGGACAGAGGCAGTGCTGGTATAAGTTGGAAATGTACAACATCAGGTAATGATTATAATCAACCGGATGATCATGCAGGTGCTTCAGGAAGTGTACGATACCGGTATGGCACAGTGAGGCGGACGAATACTCCACTTCCCTATATCCCGGAGCGTCATGAATTTTATCCTGCTTCTGACGCCTGTTCTGCTCACCATCCACCAGGACATTCAATAAAACCTGTTCAGGATTTTAATGATCTCATCACACAAGCAAAAATGGATGACCTGGTGAGGATATCTACTCATTATGGTGATCGCTATGATGGGAAAAAACACAGTCAATTTGCCTGTTCAATCAAACAATTCACATCAAGGTCAAAAAGACCATTAAATCGTGGTGAACAATGCCAACTGATACCATTGTTGCACGCTTTTAAAGCGACACCCGGATGGCTCTGGCGAAGCCTGATGACAACAGTTCATTCATTTACGTCAGCGGGTGTCTTTACCCCTCATAAATACATGAATGAGAGAAGTAAGGAGGCTCAGGCAGCGTTATTGTCAACGTTACTTGATGCAGTAATAGTTAAGTGCAAGCAAAAACCTGAAGCCAGGGATATTGATGCCCAAGGTACCGCCAACCTGCTGTGGGCCCTGGCAAAAATAGTTGGTAACGGGCTGGAGCTGGAGAAAACACCGAAGATCAAAGAGGCCGTGGCCGCGCTGTTGCCCCTGGTGAAAATCAAAGCCGACTCAAAAGAGGGAAAATATCACTTTATTCCTCAGCATATCGCCAACCAGTTGTGGGCAGTGGCAAAATTGGTAGATAACGGGCTGGAGCTGGAGAAGACACCGAAGCTCAAAGAAGTTGTGGCCGCGCTGTTGCTCCATGTGAAAACGAAAGCCGAATCAAAAGAAGAGAAAGACCACTTCAAGCCACAGGAAGTCGCCAACTTGCTGTGGGCTCTGGCGAAACTGGTCGAAAACGGGTTGGATCTGGAGAAGACAGCGCAGCTAAAAGAGGCCGTAGCCGCGCTGTTGCACCATGTGAAAAGCAAAGCTGAATCAAAAGAAGAGAAAGACCACTTCAATCCACAGGCAGTCGCCAACCTGCTTTGGGCCGTGGCGAAACTGTTGGACAATGGTCTGAAGAAGACACCGACGTTCAGAGAGGCCGTGGCCGCGCTGCTGGCCAATGTGAAAACCAAAGCCGAATCAAAAGAAGAGAAAGACCACTTTATTCCTCAGCATATCACCAACCTGCTGTGGGCCGTGGCAAGATTAGTGGACAACGGGCTGGGGCTGGAGAAAACACCCAAGCTCAAAGAAGTTGTGGCCGCGCTGTTACCCCATGTGAAAACCAAAGCCGAAGCAAAAGAAGAGAAAAACCACTTTATTCCTCAGCATATCACCAACCTGCTGTGGGCGGTGGCGAAATTGGTAGACAACGGGCTGGAGAAGACAGCGCAGCTAAAAGAGGCACTGGCCGTGCTGTTACCGCATGTGAAAACCAAAGCCGAATCAAAAGCAGAGAAAGACCACTTTATTCCTCAGCATATCACCAACCTGCTGTGGGCGGTGGCGAAATTGGTAGACAACGGGCTGGAGCTGGAGAAGACAGCGCAGCTAAAAGAGGCCGTGGCCGCGCTGCTACCCCATGTGAAAACCAAAGCCGAATCAAAAGCAGAGAAAGACCACTTTATTCCTCAGCATATCGCTAACCTGCTATGGGCCCTGGCAAAACTGGTGGACAACGGGCTGGAGAAGACAGCGCAGCTAAAAGAGGCCGTGGCCGCGCTGTTACCCCATGTGAAAACCAAAGCCGAATCAAAAGAAGAGCAAGACCACTTCAAGCCACAGGCAGTCGCCAGCCTGCTGTGGGCCTTGGCAAAACTGGTTGACAACGGGCTGGAGCTGGAGAAGACAGCGAAGCTCAAAGAGGCCCTGGCCGCGCTGTTGTGCCATGTGAAAGCCAAAGCCGAATCAAAAGAAGAGAAAGACCACTTTATTCCTCAACATATCGCTAACCTGCTGTGGGCCTTGGCCAAACTGGTGGACAACGGGCTGGAGAAGACAGCGAAGTTGAAAGAGGCCCTGGCCGCGCTGTTGCACCATGTGAAAGCCAACGCCGAATCAAAAGAAGAGATAGACCACTTTAACACTCAATCTACCGCCAACCTGCTGTGGGCCGTGGCAAAACTGGTGGACAACGGGCTGGAGAAGACAGCGCAGCTCAAAGAGGTTGTGGCCGTGCTGTTGCCCCATGTGAAAGTCAAAGCCGAATCAACAGCAGAGAAAGACCACTTTATTCCTCAGCATATCGCTAACCTGCTGTGGGCCCTGGCAAAACTGGTGGACAACGGACTGGAACTGGAGAAGACACCCAGGCTTAAAGAGGCCGTGGTCTGGTTGTTGCCCTATGTGAAAACCTACGCCGAATCAAAAGAAGAGAAAGACCGCTTCAGCACACAAGAGACCGTCAAAGTGCTGTGGGCCGTGGCGAAACTGGTAGACAACGGACTGGAGCTGGAGAAGACACCAAAGCTGAAAGAGGCCGTGGTTGCGCTGTTGCCCCATGTGACAACCAAAGCCAAATCATTAGAAGAGACAGACCCCTTTACTCCTCAGCATATCGCCAACCTGCTGTGGACCCTGGCGAAACTGGTGGAGAACAGGTGGAAGCTGGAGAAGACATCGAAGTTCAAAGAGGCTGTGGTCGCGCTGTTGCCCCATGTGCAAACCAAAGCCACATCAAAAGAAGAGAAAGACCAATTCAAGCCACAGGAAGTCGCCAACATGATATGGGCCGTGGCAAAACTGGGTGAGGCTATTGAGCTGAACGTGGTTAACACAACGTTTGCTTCCCTTCTCGGCAAAATCAGCGAAAACACCCCGCTCTCTCATCAAGGTAGACGGATGTCTCTGTGGGGAGTCATGGCATTCTGTGCCAGATTTTATCTGACCTACGGTAAAAATAATAAAAACTCGCTTGAAAAGCATATAGGTGAACTATTTTCTTGCCCGGGAAATACACCCTCAGGCAATACCGAGGATCAATCCATTATTGCCATGGTCACAAGTTGGCTGGGGATAGCGTGTCCGGTGGTTCCCCATTACCGAACAATCACTTCACAATCACAATCCACTTTTCGCAATCAACTCCGATCAAGCCTTCCGTCTTTGAAGATTGAAGAAGAAAAGAGTCTGAACTCATTACCTCCGGTTGACCTGCTACTGCCAGATTACAACATGGTGATCGACGTTCAGGGGCCCTCCCATTACGTGGGTGGTGATTTCAAAACCAAGAATGGTTCGACTTTGTTGAAAATCGCTCTGCTGAAAAAATTAGGATTTGAGGTCATTGAAATCCCGGTGAACAAGCTTGGGAACCAGGGTTCAATGAAAAGAGTTATTGAGCAAATAAAGATAAAGTTAGCCGACCCGCCGCAGGCTTATGACTCTGTGTTACATAACAGCGGCGAGGGGTCAGCAGATGAGGCATACGTTACTGCCGATGAAGGAGGGCAATTTTCAGATAGCTGTTATTTTACCGCTGTAGAATATTTAGAAGAGCAAACAGATAAACCAAAAAAGAGAAAAAGGAAGAGAAAAAAGCCAGTAAAAACTACTGCCTGATGATGCCGTAGAGTAGTCTACTTTTTATATTTCCCATGAATTAATGAAATATAATGATGGACAGAGGCGGTGCTGGTATCAGTTGGCAATGCGCAACATCAGGTAATGATTATAATCAACCGGATGATCGTACCGATTGTTCAAAGGGGGGGCGATACCGGCATGGCACAGTCAGACAGGTGAATACGTCACTTCCCTATACCCAGAAGCATAATGAATTTTATCCTGCTTCTGACGCCTGTTCTGCTAACCATCCAAGAAGACACTCATTAAAACCTGTTGATGATTTTAAGGCTCTTATCACACATGAAAAAGTGGATTGCCTGTTGAGGTTATCTACCCATTACGGTGATCGCTATGATGGTAAGAAACACAGTCAATTTGCCATTTCAATCAAACAATACACTGCAGCGTCAAAACGACCTTTGCATCACAGTGAACAACGTCAACTGATGCCATTGTTGTACGATTTTAAAGTGACAACCGGGTGGACCTGGCGAAGCCTGACGACAACGTTTCATTCATTTACTTCAGCGGGTGTTTTTACCTCTCATAAATACATGGAAGAGTGGGTTAAGGAAACTCAAGCGGCTTTACTGTCGACTTTACTTGATCAAGTACTACTCAAGTGCAACCAAAAACCTGAAGCCAGGTATCTTGATGTTCAAGGTATCAATAACCTGCTGTGGTCTGTAGCGAAACTGGTGGGCAACGGCCTGGCGCTGGAGAAAGCACCGAAGCTCAAAGAGGTTGTGGTTGCACTGTTGATCCATGTTAAAGCCAAAGCCAAAGCACCAGAAGAGAGAGAACACTTTATTCCTCAGCATATCGCCAACCTGCTGTGGTCTGTGGCGAAACTGGTGGACAACGGGCTGGAGCTGGACAAGACACTGGTGCTCAGAGAGGGGGTGGCCGCGCTGTTGCCCCATGTGATAGCCAAAGCTGGATCAGAGAAATACCACTTTATTCCTCAGCAGATTGCCAACCTGCTATGGGCCGTGACGAAATTGGTGGACAAGGGGTTGGAGAAAACGCCAACGCTCAAAGGGGCCGTGGCCGCGCTGTTGCCTCATGTGAAAACCAAAGCCGAATCAAAGGAAGAGAAAGACCACTTTAACACTCAAGGTGTCGCCAACCTGCTGTGGGCCTTCGCGAAACTGGTGGACAATGGACTGGAGCTGGAGAAGATACCGAAACTCAAAGAGGCTGTGGCTGCGCTGTTGCCTCATGTAAAAACCAAAGCCGAATCAAAAGCAGAGAAAGGCCACTTTAACAATCAAGGTATCGCCAACCTGCTATGGGCCTTCGCGAAACTGGTGGACTACGGGCTGGAGCTGAAGAAGATGCCGACGCTCAAAGTGGCCGTGGCGGCGCTGTTGCCCCTGATGAAAACCAAAATCGAATCAACAGAAGAGAAAGACCAATTCAAGCTGCAGGAAGTCGCCTCTCTACAATGGGCTTTGGCGAAACTGGTGGACAATGGGCTGGAGCTGGAGAGGACACCGAAGCTCAAAGAGACTGTGGACGCAGTGTTGATTCATGTTGAAGCCAAATCAAAAGAAGAGAAGAACCACTTCAATCCTCAGCAAATTTCCAACCTTATATGGGCGGCGGCGAAATTGGTAGACAACGGGCTGGAGCTGGAGAAAACACCGAAACTCAAAGAGGTCGTGGCTGTGCTGTTGCCCCTGATGAAAACCAAAGCTGAATCAAAAGAAGAGAAAGACCACCTTATTCCTCAGCATGTCACCAACCAGCTGTGGGCCCTGGCGAAACTGGTAGACAACGGGCTGAAGCTAAAGAAGACTCCGCAGCTCAACGAGGCTGTGGCCGCGCTGTTGCCCCATGTGAAAACCAAAGCTGAAGCAAAAGAAGAGAAAGACCGCTTCAGGCCACAGGGAGTCGCCAATCTGCTGTGGTCCATGGCGAAACTGGTAGACAACGGACTGGAACCGGAGAAGACACCCAGGCTTAAAGAGGCCGTGACCTGGTTGTTGCCCTATGTGAAAACCTACGCCGAATCAAAAGAAGAGAAAGACCGCTTCAGCGCAAAAGATACCGCCAACTCGCTGTGGGCCATGGCGAAACTGGTAGACAACGGACTGGTGCCGGAGAAGACACCGAAGCTGAAAGAGGCCGTGGTTGCGCTGTTGCCCCAGGTGACCAGCAAAGCCGAATCATTAGACGAGACCGACCACTTTTCTCATCAGCATATTGCCAACCTGCTGTGGGCCCTGGCGAAACTGGTGGAGAACGGGTTGAAGCTGGTGAAGACATCGGAACTCAAAGAGTCCGTAGTCGCGCTGTTGTCCCTGATGCAAACCAAAGCCGAATCAAAAGAAGAGAATGAGCGCTTCAAGCCACAGGAAGTCGCCAGCATGATGTGGTCCGTGGCAAAACTGGGTGAGGTGATTGAGCTGAAGGTGGTTGAATCAACGTTCGATTTTCTTGTCGGCAAAAACAGCGAAAACCTCCAGCTCCCTCAGCAAAGTAGATGGATGTCTCTGTGGGGAGTCATGGCATTCTGTGCCAGATGTTATCTTAACTACGGTAAAAATAATAAAAACTCACTTGAAAAGCATGTAGGTGAACTATTTTCCCGCCTGGGAAATACCTCCTCAGGCAGTATCGAGGATCAATCCATTATTGCCATGGCCGCAAGCTGGCTTGGAAGAGCGTGTCCGGTCACCCCCCAATACCCGACAATTATTTCACAATCTCAATCCACCTTCCTCGATCAACTCAAATCAAGCCTTCCGTCGTTGAAGATTGAAGAAGAAAAGAGTCTGAACTCATTACCTCCGGTTGACCTGCTACTGCCAGATTACAACATGGTTATCGACATTCAGGGACCTTCTCATTACGTGAGTGGTGATTTCAAAACCAGAAATGGTTCGACTTTGTTGAAAATCGCCTTGCTGCAAAAATCAGGATTTGAGGTCCTTGAAATTCCGGTGAACAAGCTTTGGAAACAGGATTCAATGAAACGAGTTATTGAGCAAATAAAGATAAAGTTAGCAGTCCCGCCACAGGCTCATGGCGTGTTCCATACCAGTGGTGAGGCGGCGGCAGATGAGGCATACGTTACTGCTGATGAAGGAGAGCCATTTTCCGATGACGGTTATGTTACCGCCGAAGAATATTTGGAAGAGCCAATAAATAAACCCAAAAAGAGAAAAAGGAAGAGAAAAAAACCAGTAAAAACTACGGCCTGATGAGGCTCTGGGAGGCTGTCCGAGAATAGACTGCCCTACGCGGCAACTGCTCCTGCGTTGCCCTAGCTCCTGCATCCATGCAGTCGTGCGGCGACAGCAAATTGGTCTAAAAATCCGCTTTTGTTCGGCAAATAGCCCCGCTATTCACCTCACAAAACCAAATTTTTATCCTCAATTTTCTCCCGTCCTCGCGACGGGCGCTATTCTCGGAAAGCCTCCTGGAGTAGTCTACTTTTTATATTTCCCATGAATTAATGAAATATAATGATGGACAGAGGCGGTGCTGGTATCAGTTGGCAATGCGCAACATCAGGTAATGATTATAAACAACCGGATGATCGTACCGATTCTTCAAAGAGTGGGCGATACTGGCATGGCTCAGTCAGACAGGTGAATGCGCCACTCGCCTGTATCCAGAAGCGTAATGAGTATCGTGCTTCTGACGGCTTTTCTGCTAACCATGCAAAAAAACACTCAATAAAACCTGTTCATGATTTTAATGCTCTCATCACACAAGAAAGAATGGATTACCTGCTGAGCATATCTGCGCGTTATAGCGATCGCTATGATGGTAAAAAACACAGTCAATTTGCCACCTTAATCAAACAATACACTTCAGCATCAAGACGGCCTTTGCATCATAGTGAACAACGCCAACTGATACCATTTTTGCACAATTTTAAAGCTACCTCCGGGTGGACCTGGCGAAGTCTGGCGACAACGCTTCATTCATTTACTTCAGCGGGTGTTTTTACCCCTCATAAGTACATGAGTGAGGGAAGTAAGGAAACTCAGGAAGCTTTATTGTCAACTTTACTTGATGCAGTAATACGTAAGTGCAACCAAAAACCTGAAACCAGGGATATTGATGCACAAGGTGCCGCCAACCTGCTGTGGGCCCTGGCGAAACTGGTGAACAACGGGCTGGAGCTGGAGAAGACACCGAAGCTCAAAGAGACCGTGGCCGCGCTATTGCCCTTGGTGAAGACCAAAGCCGAATCAAAAGAAGAGAAAGACGATTTTATCCCTCAGCATATCTCCAACCTGCTGTGGGCCGTGGCGAAATTAGTAGACAACGGGCTGGAGCTGAAGAAGACACCAAAACTCAAAGAGGTCGTGGCCGCGCTGTTGCCCCTGGTGAAAACCAAAGCCAAATCAAAAGAAGAGAAAGACCATTTTATCCCTCAGCATATCTCCAACCTGCTGTGGGCCGTGGCAAAATTGGTGGACAACGGGCTGGAGAAGACACCAACGCTCAAAGGAACGGTAGCCACGCTGCTGCCCCTGATGAAAGCCAACACCGAATCAAAAAAAGAGAAAGACCACTTCAACACTCAAGCTACCGCCAACCTGCTGTGGACTCTGGCGAAACTGGTAGACAACGGGCTGGAGAAGGCAGCGCAGTTCCAAGAGGCTGTGGCCGCGCTGCTGCCCCACGTGACAACCAAAGCCGAATCAAAAGAAGAGAAAGACCACTTCAACACACAGGAGGTTGCCAGCCTGCTGTGGGCCTTGGCGAAACTGTTGGACAACGGGCTGGAACCTGAGAAAACACAGAAGCTCAAAGAAGCCGTCGTCGCGCTGCTGTCCCGGGTGAAAGCCAAAGCCGAATCACAAGAAGAGAAAGACCACTTTAATCCTCAGGATATCACCAACCTGCTGTGGGCTGTGGCGAAACTGGTGGACAATGGACTGGAGCTGGAGAAAACACCGAAGCTCAAACAGGTCGTAGCCGCGCTGTTGCCCCATGTGACAACCAAAGCCGAATCAAAAGAACAGAAAGACCGCTTTATTCCTCTGCATATCGCCAACCTGCTGTGGGCCATGGCAAAACTGGTGGACAATGGTCTGGAGCTGAAGAAGATACCGAAGCTAAAAGAGGCCGTGGCCACGCTGTTGCCCCAGGTAAAAACCAAAGCCGAATCAAAGGCAGAGAAAGACCACTTTAATGCACAGCATATCGCCAACCTGCTGTGGGCTTTGGCGAAACTGGTGGACAATGGACTGGAGCTGGAGATAACACCGAAGCTCAAACAGGTCGTAGCCGCGTTGTTGCCCCATGTGACAAGCAAAGCCGAATCAAAAGAACAGAAAGACCGCTTTATTCCTCAGCATATTGCCAACCTGCTGTGGGCCTTGGCAAAACTGGTGGACAACGGACTGGAGCTGGAGAAGACAGCGAAGCTCAAAGAGGCCCTGGCTACGCTGTTGTACCATGTGAAAACCAAAGCCGAATCGAAAGAAGAGAGAGACCGCTTCAAGCCACAGGGAGTGGCCAACCTGTTGTGGGCCTTGGCGAAACTGGTGGACAACGGGCTGGAGCTCGAGAAGACAGCGAAGCTTAAAGAGACCCTGGCCGCGCTGTTGTACCATGTAAAAACCACAGCCGAATCAAAAGAAGAGAGAGACCACTTCAATACTCAAGGTACCGTCAACCTGCTGTGGGCCATGGCAAAACTGGGTGAGGCCATTGAGCTGAACCTGGTTAAATCTATGTTCGGTTCTCTTGCCGACAGAATCAGTGAAACCCCTCAGCTTTCTCTGCAAAATACTTGGATGTCTCTCTGGGGAGTCATGGTATTCTGTGCCAGGTTATATCTGTACTTCGGTAGAGATAATAAAAACCCGCTTGAAAAGCATATAGGTGAACTATTTTCTCGCCTGGGAAATACATCCCCGAAGAATATAGAGGCTCAAACCGTCATTGCCATGGCCGCCAGTTGGCTTGGGCGACCGTGTCCGGTGGTCCCCTATTACCAGACAATTATTTCACAATCTCAATCTACCTTCTGCGAGCAACTCCGATTGAGCCTTCCGTCTTTGAAGATTGAAGAAGAAAAGAGTCTGAACTCACTACCTCCGGTTGACCTGCAACTGCCAGATTACAACACGGTGATCGACGTTCAGGGACCTTCTCATTACGTTAGTGGTGATTTCAAAATCAGGAATGGTTCGACTTTATTGAAAGTCGCTCTGCTGAAAAAATTAGGATTTGAGGTCATTGAAATCCCGGTGAACAAGCTTGGGAACCAGGATTCAATGAAAATAGTTATTGAGCAAATAAAGGAAAAGTTAGCCGCTCTCCCAGAAGCTCATGGCTCTGTGTCACTTAGCAGCGGTGAGTGGGCGGCAGACGAGGCATATTTTACTGCTGATGAGGGAGGGCAATTTTCGGATGACTGTTATTTTACCGCTGAAGAATATTTAGAAGAGCAAATAAATAAACCAAAAAAGAGAAAAAGGAAGAGAAAAAAAGCCAGTAAAAACTAATGCCTGATGAGGCCGTAGAGTAGTCTACTTTTTATATTTCCCATGAATTAATGAAATATAATGATGGACAAAGGCGGTGCTGGTATCAGTTGGCAAGGCACAACATCAGGTAATGATTATAAACAACCGGATGATCGTACCGATTTTTCAACGGCTGGGCGATATTGCCATGGCACAGTCAGACAGGTGAATGCGCCACTCCCCTATATCCAGAAGTGTCATGAATTTTATCGTGCTTCTGACGCCTGCTCTGCTAACCATCCAACAAGACATTCAGTAAAACCTGTCCATTATTTTAATACTCTCATCACACAAGAAAGAATGGATTACCTGGTGAGCATATCTGCTCGTTTCGGTGATCGCTATGATGGGAAAAAACACAGTCAATTTGCCACTTTAATCAAACAATACACTTTAGCGTCAAGACGACCTTTGCATCATAGTGAACAACGCCAACTGATACCATTGTTGCACAATTTTAAAGCAACCGCCGGGTGGACCTGGCGGAGCCTGACGACAACGCTTCATTCATTTACGTCAGCGGGTGTTTTTACCCCTGACAAATACATGAATAAGGGAAGTAAGGAAACTCAGGCAGATTTACTGTCAACTTTACTTGATGCAGTAATACTTAAGTCCGACCAAAAACCTGAAACCGGGGATATTGATGCACAAGGTAGCGCCAACCTGCTGTGGGCCATGGCGAAACTGGTGAATGAGCTGGAGCTGGAAAAGACACCCAGACTCAAAGAGGCTGTGGCCGCGCTGTTGCCCAAGGTGAAAACCAAAGCCGAGTCAAAAGAGGAGAAAGACCACTTTATCCCTCAGCACATCTCCAACCTGCTGTGGGCCGTGGCGAAATTGGTAGACAACGGGCTGGAGAAAACACCAAAGCTCAAAGGTGCTGTAGCCGCGCTTTTGCCCCACGTGACAACCAAAGCCGAATCAAAAGAAGAGAAAGACCACTTCAAGCTACAGGAAGTCGTCAACCTGCTGTGGGCCATGGCAAAACTGGTGGACAACGGGCTGGCGCTGGAGAATGCAGCGAAGCTCAAAGAGGCCGTGACCACGCTGTTGCCCCAGGTAAAAACCAAAGCCGAATCAAAGGCAGAGAAAGACCACTTTAATGCACAGCATATCGCCAACCTGTTGTGGGCCGTGGCGAAATGGGTGGACAACGGGCTGGAGTTGAAGACACCGAAGCTCAAAGAGGCCTTGGTTGCTCTGCTGCCCCGGGTGAGAACCAAAGCCGAATCAACAGAAGAGAAAGACCACTTCAAGCCACAGGAACTCACCAACCTGCTGTGGGCCCTGGCGAAACTGGTGGACAATGGGCTGAAGCTGAAGAAGCTACCGAAGCTCAAAGAGATTATGGCCGCGCTGTTTTCCCAGGTAAAAAACCAGGCCGAATCAAAAGAAGAGAAAGACCGCTTCAAGCCACAGCACCTCGCCAACTTGCTGTGGGCCGTGGCGAAACTGGTGGACAACGGGCTGGAACTGGAGAAGACACCGAAGCTCAAAGAGGCCTTGGCCGCGCTGCTGCCCCGGGTGAAAACCAAAGCTGAATCAACAGAAGAGAAAGACCACTTTATTCCTCAGCATATCGCCAATCTGCTGTGGGCCGTGGCGAAACTGGTGGGCAATGGGCTGGAGAAGACAGCGAAGCTCGACGAGGTTGTGACCACGCTGTTGCCCCATGTGAAAACCAAAGCCGAATTAACAGAAGAAAAAGACCACTTCAAGTCACAGGAAGTCACCAACCTGCTGTGGGCCCTGGCGAAACTGGTAGACAACAGACTGGATCTGGGGAAGACACCGGAGCTCAAAGAGTCCGTGGTCGCGCTGTTGCCCCATGTGAAAACCAAAGCCGAATCAACAGCAGAGAAAGATCACTTGAAGCCACAGGAAGTCACCAACCTGCTGTGGGCCTTGGCGAAACTGGTGGACAATGGGCTGGAGCTGGAGACGACAGCAACGCTCAAAGAGGTCGTGGCCGCACTGCTGCTCGATGTGAAAACCAAAGCCGAGTCAAAAGAAGAGAAAGACCACTTTATTCCACAGCATATCGCCAACCTGCTGTGGGCCGTGGTGACACTGTTGGAAAACGGGTTGGAGCTGAAGAAGACACCGAAGCTCAAAGAAGTTTTGGCCGCGCTGTTGCACCATGTGCAAGCCAAAGCCGAATCAAAAGAAATGAAAAACCACTTCAAGCCACAGGAGGTCACCACACTGGTGTGGTCAGTGGCAAAACTGGGTGAGGCCATTGAGCTGAACCTGGTTAAATCTATGTTCGATTCTCTTGTCGACAGCATCAGTGAAAACCCTCAGCTCTCTCAGCAAGATATATCAATGGCTCTATGGGGAGTCATGGTATTCAGTGCCAGGTATTATCTGTACTTCGGTGACGATAATAAAAACGCCCTTGAAAAGCACATAGATGAACTGTTCTCTCGCCTGGAAAGTCCATCCCCGTGCAATACAGAGTTTCCATTCATCACGGCCATGGCTGCAAGTTGGCTTGGGAGGGCGTGTCCAGTGGGCCCCCATTACCGGACAATCATTTCCCAATCTCAATCCATCTTACGCGA
This sequence comes from Endozoicomonas sp. ALB115, assembly GCF_049310245.1. NCBI lineage: Bacteria > Pseudomonadati > Pseudomonadota > Gammaproteobacteria > Oceanospirillales > Endozoicomonadaceae > Endozoicomonas > Endozoicomonas sp. ALB115. The sequence continues at coordinate 23,628 of NZ_JBLYZG010000069.1, forward strand.
TCAGCTCCAGTCAAGCCTTCCGTCTTTGAATATTAAAGAAGAGCAGAGTCTGAACTCATTACCTCCGGTTGACCTGCAACTGCCAGATTACAATACGGTGATCGACGTTCAGGGACCTTGTCATTACGTGAGTGGTGATTTCAAAACCAGGAATGGTTCGACTTTATTGAAAGTCGCTCTGCTGAAAAGATTAGGATTTGAGGTTATTGAAATACCGGTGGACAAGCTTTGGAAGCAGGATT